>DROB01000334.1 GCA_011321985.1 Gammaproteobacteria bacterium
CTTATTTCGATTGTATTGTTTGATATTGTTATAAGTAAATTCTTTTTCAGCATACAGAGCATAATGTTCGGGAAAATCGCGGATGATCGCTGCCGCTAATCTAGCTATATCACGTGCCGTCGTCAGGTGTTTTTTATCCGGCCAGCCGGTACTGTTGACGAAGTGCGTATTATCCATACCGATATCCAGCGCATACTGATTCATCAGCTGCACGAATGCGGTCTCTGTTCCGGCAACATGTTCAGCCAGGGCCACACTGGCATCATTACCCGACTGTATAATCAATCCTTTTAGCAGCTCACGCACCGATACACTCGTATTCACTTCAAGATACATCCTCGAGCCACCCATACGCCAGGCTTTCTCACTGATATCGACCATATCATCCATCGATAACCGGTTTTCATCCAGCTCTTTGTACACCACGTAAGCAGTCATCATCTTAGTGATGCTCGCCGGCTCGATCTGTATATCTGCATTTTTTTCGGCCAGCACCTGACCACTGGCAAAATCGACTAATATATAATTTTTTGCAGCCACATCCGGTGGCGCAGGCACAGGCTTGGCCGCCATCGCCACGCCGGCAGTCATCGATATGATGAACACCATAAAACTAAAACTATTTTTTATATCTCTTCTGGAAAACATTTTCAAACTCACTTGATTACTCATCTTATTTAACACGTCGGGCCATTATCCCGACGGGCCACTTCGGGTTAATACCTCAGGATTTTTAAGTTCCGGTGATTGTTTTTCTTGAGCTGGCCTAACACAGTCTTTGCCACATGGTCGGAGGGTAACGGTCCAATTCGGACACGGTAGACTGCTTTTCCTTTCTTACTCTCGGTATGCAATCTGACATCACTGAAACCTTCACTCTGCAGCTTCCCTAATTGCTGCAGAGCATTCTCTTCTGTCGCAAAAGCAGCTACCTGCACATAGAGTTTACCATCTTCATCAGCTGGTGACTCCACTATGGCATCGCTGCGTCGACGATTCTTTTCGCCAGCCGATGACACCACCCGGATACTGACGTTTGCAGTACCGGTCTGAGCGACACCCAGTTTCGTTGCCGCCGCGTAGGACAGATCAATAATCCTGCCAGGATGAAAAGGGCCTCTGTCGTTAACTTTGACGATAGCGACACGGCCATTATCTATATTTGTCACCTCGACATATACCGGTATAGGCAGAGTTTTATGCGCTGCCGTCATGGCATACATATCGTACTCTTCACCACTGGAAGTGCGTTGGCCATGAAACTTGTTGCCGTACCATGACGCGATTCCTTTCTGCCGGAACCCCTCACTGCTCTCTTTCACATGGTAAGTCTTGCCAAAGACTTCATAGCTATCCGGATTACCATATCTGCTGGGTTTGACGGCCTCTGGAACAGCATCAGGGATCTCATCCCATCGTTTCGAGTAGTTGGCCGGTGCGCTGTCCTTTACCCCGCTACATGAGGCGAGCAACACAACGACCAGCAGTATTAAAATATTCTGCCTTAAGGGGAAGGTTCTCAATTTTCTGGCACTTGTTTTTGAAGCCACTTGTTCCTAGTGCTTGAGCTTCTCACTCAACTGGTAGACTGCCATCGCATATAACTCACTGTGGTTATAACGGGTGATGACATAAAAGTTTTTCAAACCGAGCCAATACTCATCGCCTTCTTTACCTTTTAGCTTGAGCAACGTCGCCATCTGTTCCTTATCCGACTTACTGATTTTCGATGCTTGCTTCAGCGCGACACCCTGCGTTTCCAGTTGAGCGATAGTGACATAAGGTTTTAACGTATTCTTCTGTTTCACTATCCCCGTATTTTTAACAGTAACCGGATGCGCAACATCTTTCCCTTTCTTCCAGCCATGCCGACTGAAATAATTGGCGACACTGCCGATAACATCCGGCAGACTATTCCAAAGATCACGTTTACCATCGCCGTCGAAATCAACGGCATATCGACGGTAGCTACTGGATATGAACTGTGGCATCCCCATCGCACCGGCATAGGAACCGGTCATCTTGTTTATATCAATATTTTCTTCCTTTGATAACAGTAAAAACTGCTTCAGTTCATCTCTGAAAAATTTTCCTCGTTTGGGATAATCGAAGCCCAATGTCGTCAGTGAATCAAAAATCGTGTATTTCCCCGTATGTTTTCCATAATAGGATTCGACACCGATGATCGCCGCGATGATCTCCATCGGCACACCATATTTTTTTTCTGCTCGCATCAGCATCCCTTTATTATCCCGTATGAATTTTTTTCCTTTCTCACTCCGTTTATCGGTAACGAATATCGGCCGATACCTTTTCCAGGTGAGCTTTTTTTCTGCAGGTTTAGCAATCGACTCCAGGACATCATCCAGTTTTTTTGCGCTCGCAAATTTACTCTCAAGGTAAGCACGATCAAATCCGTGCTCATCGACCATCTCCTTGATAAATTGTTTTACGTCTGTGCGTTGTGCATAATTTGCATGGACAACCTGAGGCACAAGACTCGAAAAAGTCAGGACAAAACAAACTGAAACAAAATATTTTTTAATCACAAACATCATCATTACTCTTAGATTATTTTTTTATTTTCGATACAAAAAAGCCATTACTTATTAACTGCACAGGATGACGATAGCGGATACCCGGCACGCACTATTTTGCGACCAGTCGCCGGTTCGTACTGATAGACATCAACATACCAAAAGCCGCCATCAGGGTCACCATGGAGGTACCACCGTAACTGACCAGAGGTAAAGGCACCCCCACGACCGGCAGGATGCCTGAAACCATGCCGACATTCACAAATAGATAAACAAAGAATGTCATACTGAGACTGCCCGCCAGCAGGCGACCAAAACTATCCTGTGCGTTCGCAGCGATATACAGACCTCGAATAATAATAAAGGCATAAATCGAAAGCAGAACGATAGCCCCCATGATACCAAATTCCTCCGCAAATACCGCGTATATAAAGTCTGTGGTACGTTCAGGCAGAAAATCCAGCTGCGACTGCGTACCATTGAGCCAGCCTTTACCGTAGATACCGCCCGAACCGATAGCGATGGTCGACTGGATGATGTGGTACCCCGAACCCAGGGGGTCCCTGCCCGGATCAAACAGTGTCAGTACACGCTGCTTCTGATAATCATGCATGAACTGCCACAGCACCGGGATAAGTGCCAGCATCAGAAAGATCGCACCAAACAATATCCGCCAGCGAATACCACCGAAAAATACCACGAAAAAACCGGCTGTAGCGACCAGTAACGCGGTACCCAGATCTGGCTGTTTAGCTATGAGCATGGTCGGCAGGACGACCAGGACCAATGAGATAAACAGTGATGTCACCTTGGGAGGAAACGGTTTTTCACACAGGTACCAGGCGATCATCATCGGAGTCACCAGTTTCATCATCTCCGATGGCTGGAAACGAATCACATACAGATTCAACCAACGCTGCGCACCCTTGCCTACATCACCGGCGACCAGTACCAGCACCAGCAATATGATACCCAATGCAAAAAACCAGGGAGCCCATAGATAGAGCTGGTGCTGCGGTATCTGTGCCACAAAAAACATCACCGCAAAAGCGATGGCCAGACGTATCACCTGACGTTGTATCACTACGATCGAACCATCGGATGCACTGTACAAGATACCCAGCCCACATGCCATCAGTACCAACAATCCCGCCAGCAGTACCGGATCGATATGCAGCACCTGCAAGAACCTGGACAGTTTACTCTGGTAGGCAGAATCAAAAAATTGTTCGCTACTACTCTGCATATTTTTCCATATATCGTTTGATTAAATCACGTGCGATAGGGGCCATCCTGCTACCATGTTCACCATTTTCAGCGACCACGGCAACGGCTAAAACAGGATCTTCAACAGGCCCGAAACCGATGAACAGGCCATGATCACGCAATTTTTTTGCGACCGTTTCCTCATCGTACTCTTCATCCTGAGCGATACCGAATACCTGTGCGGTTCCGGTTTTCCCTGCCATCTTAAATTTCATACTCCAGCCCGTTGCACGCGCGGTTCCCCAGGTACCATGGACAACTTTTTTCATCGCATTAAACATCACATCCCAGTGGCTTTCCTGGTGTAATTCGATCATGGTCCTGGATGGCTCTCTTTTTTTCACCGTTCCATCCTGCGTGTTATGCACCTCTTTGAGCAACCGTGGCACAATTTTTTCACCCCGGCTGGCTAATGCCGCTGTCGCTACCGCTAATTGCACTGGTGTCGTCAACATATACCCCTGACCAATTCCGGCGATCAAGGTTTCACCCGGATACCATACTCTGCCATGAGTACGCTTTTTCCACTCGGTCGATGGCAGTATCCCTTTACGCTCACCGAGTAAATCGATGCCTGTTCGTGAACCAAAACCAAATTTCGCCATGAAGTCATGCATGTGATCAATACCTGCACGATAAGCTAACTCATAAAAATAAACATCGCAGGACTGTTCTATCGCTTTTGTCAGATCCACTGTACCGTGCCCTTCTTTTTTCCAGTCACGGTATTTACGTTCGGTATCATCGCCCGGCAGCAGATAATGGCCTTTGCAATAAATCGACTCTCGTACACCAAAACTGCGCTGCTCTATCCCCGCCAGGCCAAGGAATGGTTTAAACGTTGAACCTGGTGGATACTGACCAAAAATAGCGCGATTAAACAACGGCTTATCTATATCATGTCGCAATGCATCATAATTTTTATGACTGATGCCGTGAACGAAAAGATTAGGATCAAAACCCGGTTTACTAACAAACACCACGACCGCACCCGTATGTGGCTCAATCGCGATCACGGCACCGGCGAGGTCACCTAATGCCTTTTCAGCCTGTCGCTGCAGCTCGATATCCAGATTCAGCGTCAGATCATTACCCGGTATGGGTGCGACTTTGTCGATCACACGCAATATCCGCCCCTGTGCATTCACTTCTACATTCTGCCGCCCTACCTGGCCATGGAGCTCGGACTCGTAATATTTTTCCAGCCCGGTTTTACCGATGTGCGTCGTACCTCGATAATTTCCTTCATCGATAACGGTCAGATCCTTTTGATTGATCCTGCCGACGTAACCCACGACATGTGCTGTGGTCTCACCCTGCGGATAAAAACGGCTCAGGCGCGCATTGATATCCACTCCCGGGAAGCGGTGGCGATTAACGGCAAGCCGCGCAACTTCATCTTCGCTCAGGCGTGTACGCAACGAGATACGCTGAAATGATCGGCGCACCTTCAACTGCTCTTTAAAACGTTCCAGCTCAGCCTCACTGATGGTGACGATTTCAGCCAGTCCTTTTAATGTCTGCTCCATATCATCAACCTGTTCCGGGATGATCTCAAGATGAAACGTCGGCTTGTTCTCAGCCAGAACAACACCATTGCGATCATAGATCAGCCCTCGAGTTGGCGGCAACTCCATCAAACGGATGCGATTATGCTCCGATAAGTCGGAAAAATGTGCATAATCCACAATCTGCAACCATGCCAGACGCGTTAACAGGCCCAACAACATCAACAGGCAGATTACCGCCGCGACAATAGCGCGAAACTTGAAGGTACTCGCTTCATGCGAATGATCGGAAACATGAGACCGGTATGACATAGGTTAAAAAATTAAGGTCCAGAAAGACGGTTTATTATTATTTTTATGGATAGAAATCGTGAAAA
>DROB01000335.1 GCA_011321985.1 Gammaproteobacteria bacterium
CGAGGTCATTTCCTGATGGGTCTAACAATGAACAGTGATACAACAGATGGTTTGACATCGGGTCTCTCACCTGGTGGCCGGGCATGGTTACGTTTTAAATCTAACCGCCGGGGCTATATCAGCCTGTGGGTTTTCGGTATACTTTTCGTGCTCTGTTTTTTTGCCGAAGTGCTTTCTAACGATAAACCTTTGATCGTTAGTTATGATGGGAATTATTATTTTCCTGTTATAGAAGTATATCCTGAAACGACGTTCGGTGGCGATTTTGACACCGAGGCGGATTACACGGACAACTTTGTCCGTGGTCAGCTTACGCGCGATGGTAACTGGATGATCGAACCGATAAATCCATACAGCTATAATACCATCAACTTCATCAGTGACCTGCCCAACCCTGCACCACCATCTGAGCAGAACCTGTTGGGTACAGATGACAGAGGTCGTGATGTACTCGCTCGTGTCATCTACGGATTTCGGATTTCTGTCTGGTTCGCCCTCGCGCTGATGGTGATAGGTGTATTTATCGGTATTATTGCGGGTGCGATACAGGGCTATTTCTCAGGGAAAACAGACCTGATCATGCAGCGGGTGATCGAGGTCTGGTCGTCGATGCCGGAGCTGTATCTGTTGATTATCTTCGCCTCTATATTTCAACCCAGTATCTGGTTGCTTATTATCCTGCTATCACTGTTCGGCTGGATGGGGCTTTCTGATTATGTCCGTGCTGAGTTTCTGCGTGGTAGAAACCTGGATTATGTCAGATCAGCCAGGGCGATGGGGCTGACAAATTTTTCGATAATGAGCCGGCACCTGTTGCCGAACAGCCTGACACCGGTTATCACCTTTTTACCTTTCCGCATAAGTGGTGCCATCCTTGCGTTAACCAGCCTGGATTTTTTAGGGCTGGGAGTACCACCGACCACGCCTAGCCTGGGTGAGCTACTGGCGCAGGGAAAAGAGAACATCGAAGCATGGTGGCTATCATTAAGCGCCTTTGTCGTACTGGTTGGCACCTTGATGTTATTGATCTTTATCGGCGAGGCTTTACGCGAAGCCCTGGATACACGCAAAAATTAAATAGCTGCAGGAGCGGGACCGTATCCCGCGATTTCTCTCAGGCACATAGATTAATGGATACTGTAAATAGACAATCGTTATTAAATGTTAAAGATTTATGTGTGTCATTCGATACCCAGAATGGCCCTGTCGGTATCATCGACAGGGTAAGTTTTGATGTGCACCCCGGAGAAAATCTTGCCATTGTCGGTGAGTCAGGATCGGGAAAATCGGTAACCGCATTATCGCTATTGCGACTGCATGATGAGGTCAATACTCACTACTCAGGCAGCATCAATTTTCAGGAGAAAAATTTACTGAACTTTGGTGATGAAGAAATGCGTCGTGTCCGGGGTAAAAATATATCGATGATCTTTCAGGAACCGATGACATCACTGAATCCGGTTTATACCATCGGGCAACAGATCGAAGAAGTGTTGACGCTGCACCAGGAGCTGAGCAAAACTGAAAAACAGAAACGTGTTATCGGATTACTGGATGAGGTAGGGATCCGTCAACCTGGACAGAAGGTAAACGTGTTTCCACATACGTTATCCGGCGGTCAACGCCAACGCGTCATGATCGCGATGGCACTTGCCTGTAATCCGGCGTTGCTGATCGCTGATGAACCCACCACAGCTCTTGATGTCACCATACAGTTGCAGATTCTCGAACTGCTACACGATATACAAAAGCGAACAGGAATGTCGGTATTGTTGATAACACATGATCTGAACATGGTTCGACGCTTCGCTGATCGTGTGTGTGTCATGCAGAGAGGTCGTATCGTAGAGAGTAATACTACCGATCAGCTTTTTGACCGACCACAGCATGAATATACGAAATTTTTACTGGACAGTGAGCCCGATCAAAAGATAGCTATTTCGAATATCAGTGAACAACGGGTACTGAGTGCGGAAAATTTACGTTGTTATTTTCCGGTCTTCAAAGGCTTCTTCAAGCACAAGGTGGATGAGATAAGAGCAGTTGATGACATTAGCCTTTCATTGCACTCAGGTGAGACATTAGGTATCGTTGGTGAGTCTGGTTCAGGTAAAACGACTTTAGGTCTGGCGATGTTTCGTCTACTGGCTTCACAGGGTCAGATATATTTCAAAGATCAAAATGTCACAACTTTTAATGAAAAACGTATGCGACCTTTGCGACGTCATTTTCAGATCGTTTTTCAGGATCCATTTTCATCACTCTCCCCGAGGATGACCGTAAAACAGATTATTGAGGAAGGTCTGAAGCTTCACTTTCCTGCACTGAACGCCGATCAACGAGTCTCGAAGATAAACGATATTCTACGAGAGGTCGGATTAGAGACGAATGTGCTGTGGCGCTATCCTCACGAATTTTCCGGTGGGCAGCGGCAACGTATCGCCATCGCGCGCACGGTCGTGCTTGAACCGGATGTCATCTTACTTGATGAGCCGACCAGTGCGCTCGATGTATCCGTCCAGAAACAGGTGTTAGGCCTGCTGGCCGAACTACAGAAAAAAAGGAATATAAGTTACCTCTTTATCAGTCATGACCTGCGTGTCGTGCGCGCGATGTCCCATCGTGTCATCGTGATGCGGCAGGGCAAAGTCGTCGAGCAGGGTGACGTCGATGATGTTTTCAATAATCCTCAGCACGAGTATACCCGCGAGCTGGCAGCGGCTTCCCTGTACCGCTAAACAGAAAGCCGGGTCTGGCCTCTGTATCTGTTACGGGCCAGGCAGACTGAGCTTTTAATATCTTAGAGATGCTCTTAATTTATTGATTTAGCTATAAATTTTCTTTATATGATAATACTTGACTGTTTTACTAGGTATTAGTAAGATTATCCTACTAAATTAGTCAGGAATTCTGAGGCATCCATGCGATTATCCACCAAAGGGCGTTACAGCGTTACAGCCATGTTAGATCTAGCCATCCACGATAAAGCTGGGCCGGTGACATTGGCTGATATATCGCAGTGTCAGGGCATTTCCTTATCTTACCTGGAACAATTATTTGCCCGTTTACGCAAGAGCGGGCTGGTGAAGGGTGTACGAGGCCCCGGTGGTGGTTATCGACTGGCAAAACCGGCTGCAGAAATCAGTATCGCGGAGATTATTTCTTCGGTAGATGAGACGGTTGATGTGACGCGTTGTAAAGGCGAAGGTAACTGCCAGGATGGAGCCAAGTGCCTGACGCATGAATTGTGGACAACTTTAAGTGACCGATTGTATCAATTTTTATCAGAGATCACGTTGGCGCAATTTGTAGAGCGTCCGGGTATACCTGAATTGTCGATGCAGAGGGATAAAATGATCGGACGGTTTGTCCTGGCAAAAAAACAGGCTGTTGCCATCAACCAGGGTATGTTTAATACAGAGATAGATTTAATAAGTGATGAGCAAACGAATAAAGCTCAGGTGAGGTAGTGTCGTTATGGCTTACGGTGAAAAAGTTCTGGATCATTATGAGAACCCGAGGAATGTCGGGAGTTTCGAGAATGAAGACAATATCGGCACGGGTATGGTGGGTGCACCAGCCTGTGGTGACGTGATGAAATTACAGATAAAAGTCGGCGAAAATGGTGTGATCGAAGATGCGGTATTTAAAACCTATGGCTGTGGTAGTGCCATTGCATCGAGCTCACTTTTGACCGAGTGGGTAAAAGGCAAGACGCTGGATGAAGCGAAAGCGATCAAGAATACGGATATCGCGGAAGAGCTGGCATTACCACCAGTGAAGATCCACTGTTCGGTGCTGGCAGAAGATGCGATCAATGCGGCTATCGATGACTATAAAAAGAAGAATACATAGACAGCTGGTGTTAAGTTCCAGGTTGTAAGAGATGCCGGGCTGGAAGTGTCAATTTCAGATTTTTAACCCGGAATTTGAACTGATTGCTACTGTACGAAATTGGAAGACCGCCACGCATAGTGGACGTTGAAAGATTTAGAAACATTTTTGCCGCGAAGGACGCAAAGAACGCGAAAAAAACGCCA
>DROB01000336.1 GCA_011321985.1 Gammaproteobacteria bacterium
GTCTTCGGTATAACCGCCACAGTGTTCTATGCATGATCGCATCGATGTACCGATCGATACTTCGATGTTCTGTGGTCGCGCGACACCGTGACCTGTTATCGTGGTGATGCGAGAGATAAGGGGTTCTGCAAAATAGACGGCACGGTGGATGGCGTACGCCGTCGCTACGTTATGACAGAGTATGTCTATCTCGGCGGGGTATCTGTTCGCCGGGACTTCTTCCCCGGTGATGATCTTTATCAATTGTTTCTCACCGCCACTCGGGTATATGGTAGGGATAGCCTGAATACGGAAAAAACCTGTACCGTCTTCATCGATAACAGCCTGCATGGCTTCTATAGCTTCGGGTTTATTATCCTCGATGGCGATGATACACCGCCGGGCTTTTATGATGTGTCCGATGATGTCGGCACCGGAGATGACAGCCTTTGCACGTTCACGCATCAGTACATCGTCACAGGTGATATAAGGTTCGCATTCCACACCGTTAAGTATCAATGTTTTCAGATTGATCTCGGTTTGTTTAACGGCAGAGGGAAACGTTGCACCTCCTAAACCGACGATACCTGAATCACGGATGATCTTACGTAGACTGGAGGATGATGTCTGGTTGTAATCATCACCCAGCGGTTGTCGAGCGACCCATTCATCTTCGAAATCATTCTCTATGAAGACGCACAGGTCTGATAATCCTGAGATATGTGGCACGGGATGAGGCTTGATATCAGTCACTGTGCCCGAGACGGGTGAGTGTATGGAAGCACTGATCAGATCACCCGGTGCGGCTAGCATCTGGCCTTTTAATACTTTATCTCCAGGTTTGACCAGAGCCTGGCTGATGACCCCGATATGTTGCTGCAGGGGGATGATGTAGTGTTGGCTTGCTGGCAGTGAAGATATGCCCGTTGCCGTCGATAAGCGTTTATGTGCGACCAGCTTTAGACCACCATCAAAGGTGGACAGTTCTATCTCTTCAAATGGGCTTGGTTTCTGGTTCATTCGTTTAGCCAGTCAGTCTCATGCCGCATGGGGTGCGGTGAAATCCGTTTCGGGTAACTCGGCCGTCCAGTTATGTACGGTTGGTCTGACTTCAAATATATGAATACAGTCAACGGGGCAGGGAGGGATGCACAGGTTACAACCGGTACACTCGGACTCGATCACGGTATGCATTAATTTTGCCGCACCGACAATCGCATCGATCGGACAGGCCTGGATACACAGGGTGCAGCCAATACAGGTCTGTTCATCGATGCGGACGATGGTGGGCAGGCTTTTTTCTTCGCCATGTTCAGCATTGAGAGGTTTGACTTCGACACCGAGCAGATCAGCTAGAGCGATGATAGTAGCCTCACCACCGGGGGGGCACTGGTTTATGTCAGCCTCACCGTTTGCCATGGCTTCAGCATAGGGGCGGCAACCGGCGTAGGTGCATTGTCCACATTGCGTCTGTGGTAGCAGGGCATCGATCTTGTCGACGACGGGGTCTCCTTCAACTTTAAATCGAATAGCAGAATAGGCCAGGATTAAACCAAACAGGCTGGCAATGATGGCGAGTGTGACTATTACGGTGAACATTTTTTATATTTTTATGAGTCCGGCAAATCCCATGAAAGCGAGTGACATGATGCCTGCCGTGATCAGCGCGATAGATGTTCCCTGAAATGCTTCGGGGACATCGGCGACCAGGATACGCTCGCGTAATGCCGAAAATAAAATTAATACCAGTGAGAAGCCAACCGCCGCACCGAAACCGTAAAACAGTGATTGCAAGAAGCTGTGCTGTTCCTGAACATTCAATAGTGCGACACCCAGTACCGCACAGTTGGTGGTGATCAATGGCAGAAAAATCCCCAGTACGTTGTATAACAATGGACTGGTTTTGTGTACCACCATCTCGGTAAATTGGACGACCACCGCGATGACCAGGATAAACATGATGGTACGCATATATTCCAGTCCCAGTGGGGCCAGGATGAATTCATTCACCATATAACTGCTGACGGATGAGAGCGTCAGGACGAAGGTGGTCGCCAGTGCCATGCCCATGGCTGTTTCGAGCTTTCGGGAGACACCCATGAACGGGCACAGGCCAAGGAACTTGACCAGTACGAAATTGTTGACCAGTATGGTGCTAAGCAGGATCAGTGCATATTCTGTCATGCGCGCATTTTAGCATTGCGATTTTGTTTTTAGTTGATTTATATTATAAAAAATTGAGTAAAATCAACAAGGAATGTGTGTATTTTAACTGATATGTGTTGCGCTATAGATTTTTGACCGGTTTTAACCGGGATGCTTCGACACTATGAGTGTCAGGGGTGACCCGATTGCGACCTTGTTCCTTCGAAATGTAAACGGCCTGATCAGCTGATTTATAAAGCTTGTCAAAGTCTTCCTCATGGTGTTTATTCAGTGTGGCGACACCGATGCTGGCGGTCACTTTCAGGCCTGAGGGTTCAGCCAGTTCTATCATGGAACGGATATTCTCCGCTTTATGCATTGCATCGGTGATGTTGCAATGGGGCAATAGAATCAGGAACTCTTCACCGCCGATACGTGAAACAATATCCCCCTGGCGACAGGTGGCCATGAGTAACCTACCTATTTCTGATAGCACGGTATCACCGGTGGTGTGTCCGAGTTCGTCGTTGATCTTTTTAAAATGGTCGAGATCAAGAATCATCATGCTCAACGGATGTTTGTAACGGAGGGAATCCTTGATGTATTTAGGTGCATAGTCATTGAGACTATGGCGGTTATGACAGGTGGTTAACTGGTCAGTCATCGCGAGATTATAGAGTGAGCGTTGCTGGACCCGCACCTGATCTGCCAGGCGTTTATTGGTGATCAAATTATTAACACGTGCGGCAAGTTCTTCTTCTACAGGTGGTTTTGTAACATAATCATTGATGCCGGCATGTAACAGGTCGATACGAAGTTGCATATCGTCGTGTCCGGTCATGGCTAATATGGGCGTATTTGAGAGATATGAGTTTTGTGCCCTGATCATGCGGACAAGTGAGAGACCGTCCATCGTACCTTTTAGCATCACGTCCGTCATCACCAGGTCGAAATCTTCATCTACAAAAGCGTTGAAGGCTTCTTCCGCTGTCAGGAAATGAGTCACCTCGATATTCAGTTTTTTGAGATTACGGATGACGATATGTGCGACCGATGCACTGTCTTCGACATAAAGAACTTTTCCACCCTGTGTATCGAATGTTTTTTTGCCCTGGATATAATAACGAATACTCGATTTAAGGTAGGTGATGTTCGTTTTTGGAAATATATCTTTTATGCCCGCGGCACGCGCATTCCGTAATAGTGTCGGATTAGGTTCTGATGTCAACAGGATGATAGGAGTGTTCAGGTCGCAATTTTTACAATGTGCGATAAAGTCTGAGCTGCTCTGATCAAAAATATGCTGTGAAGCGATGATCAGATCATATCGAGTGCTATCCGTCGCTTTGACCAGTAATTCCAGACCTTCTTCACCGGTTCGAACACAACTGACAGCGCAGCCTAATTCGATGAGAAGATCACGCAGGATCTTCTGAAATAAACGTCCATTTTCTAGTATGAGTACTTTCATCACTCCAAGTGTAATCGAATTGCGAGCTAGATCTGGAGTATATATGACAAAGTGTTATTTATTATGGATAGACGGGAAAATTAGTGTACTTTATGCAGGGTTATTTGTTCCCGGCGTTTAGATAATGTATAGCTTGCCAGGTTATTTAACCTTCATACCCGGTTGTGCACCTTCATCAGGATTCAGGATAAACAGATTTTTGCCACCGGGGCCTGTAGCCAGAACTTTAGAATCATTTTAAATATAATAAGGTTCTGTATCCTGGAGTTTGCTGTAAATATAGCTGGACTGAATATAGCTGAATGTGTGGTACACGTATAAAAAATTAAAACATAAAGTCTTAGGGTACCTCTGCTAGCTGACTGCACCCTCTGTTTATCAGTAAAGTAGCGTGCTTCGATATAGTGGCATAGGTGTTTTTCTGCGTGTTACTGGGTTGTTAAAATAACAGGCTGGTAATGATTATCCTTTAGAAACCTTTTTTAGTGTTCTAATAGTATTTTTATTATTTATAGATAAC
>DROB01000337.1 GCA_011321985.1 Gammaproteobacteria bacterium
AACTCGTCGACAAATACAGCAGTATCTTCAAACACCTGGTAGCCGGGAGTTATCCCGCTCTCGACAAAAGTTCGGATGGTCCCTGCCAGCGGATCAAAACTATCAGCAGGTAGACCGAAAGGATTGGGCGAGGTATTAACGGCTGTGACCAGGAAGTCGAGCGTATCGTTACTGGTGTTCGTAATTAAAAATTGCATGACCGCATTATTCATGCCGGTGATGACAGGAACCGCTGAACCACCGTTTGACCCGGTTACGACAAAATTGATTTTTCTGTCTTCAGTGAAAGAAGATGATGCATTTGTAACCGTCGGTACGCCACCTAGATCATAACTGATCACGGCAGTGTTATTGATCGTATCACCGGCAGCAGCAAACAACTCGCCTGATGCGAACATGGTAGTTACCAACAGAAACGCAACTACGATCCTGTTCTGACAATTATTTGTCAGGACAGAAATATTTTTTAATATCATAGCGACATTAAAATTTTGATCTGAAAAATTGTTGCTGGGCTTTTTCAAGTTTATTTTCCCGAACCTTCATCCCGATAAAAAATCATTACACAGCTCAACACGCAGCATTCGCGACATGCCAACAGGTAATTTTTTATTTCATTTAATGCTTAAAGCCTGCAACTGAACGTATCCATTTAAAGCAAACTAAAACAGCAAACATTTCTCGGGGGGGAGGTACAATTATTATTTTTATTTGTAAACTTTTGTAATAAATATAATTTAGACGCTAAGTTGGTGAATATCAAAGAAATAGTGATAAAAATTTGTTAATTCTTTATGTCAAAAGCTGACAAATTTGTCATTTATTCAACATCCCTGATTCCAGCGTTACCCCACTGTGAAAACCATCACAGATTTTGGCTGATATGATGCAAAAAAGTGTTTAACAGGGCCCTGGATTGCCTGAAAAGCCCTGTTTATGCGATATTAACTGGACAAGTTCCAATACCACCTGTCATTTTATGGACAAATTATTTTGTAAAATAATGCTTATATTGGTTACATATTGACCATGTTTTTGCTGATTTTCATCTATCACTGAAAATATTTATAAAATTTTTACTAAAGCTTCTCCATTTAATGCCGATAATATTGAGCAGAACGGGGGGATTTTTACGATTTTTTTACCCCTCTCATTTATGATCCCGACCGGGTCCGGGGATGCAACGACGGCAATCCTGGCAAAAGACTGCTTCCGACACAAAGCAGACATCAAAAACTTTTCTTCGCGCTCTTCGCGGCAAAAAATAACTTTTTCTCTTACCTCCGATGATGACCGGTAGCGATCTTTTCATCTCGCACAGCCACTGTCAGTTTGGACCTGTACATCCAATCTACAGGCAAAAAAAATGACCCCGTAAAGGGTCATTAGCAGTTATCCGTGAATTGTTATTATTGTTATTATTTTATTACTAACTCACTGGAATCTTAAGCACCTGACCTGCCATCAGGTTATCAGCATACAACGCATTGCGTGCACGCAAATCTTTTTCACTTATCTTTCTCTTTGCTGCAATCGCTTCTATATTATCACCTCTATTGACACGATACTCGCCGTCAGATGAAGCCAGCCAGGTACCTGGAGGGGCTTTTCGTGCAAAATACTTACCGACTCCACGCATGATGGCTTTTGCAACTTTTTGTTGATGGGACGAACTGCGCAGACTCTTCTCTTCACGAGGATTAGAAATAAAAGCAGTCTCCAGTAGTACCGAGGGAATGTTCGGGGCTTTCAACACGGCAAAACCCGCCTGTTGCACCTTTTTCTTATGGACGCGGTTGACCGATTTGATCTGACCTAAAATCTCACTACCTATATCAAGGCTGGACTCGATGGTTCCCGTCAAAGACAGATCAAACAGCACTTCTTTCACCATCTGGTCATCGACAGCAAGGTTCACATCACCGAACAAAAGATCGGCTGCATTTTCTTTTTCGGCCAACATACGTGCTGTTTCGGAACTTGCACCATCGACAGATAAAGCATAGATAGATGAACCACGTGCGCGCGGATCAGGGAAAGAATCGGCGTGCAGTGAGATCATCAGGTCAGCATGACTATCACGTGCTTTATGGATACGATCACGCAGGCGCATGAAGCGATCATTCTTACGGGTAAGAACGGCTTTCATCCCTCTCTGCTGATTGATATATTTTTCCAGGCGTTTAGCTATCTGTAACGTGATATTTTTTTCTCGAGTACCGGAGCGCCCGGTAGCACCAGGATCTTTACCACCATGACCGGCATCGATAGCGATGATAACATCGCGCTTGTGTGTTCTTTTTGCCCGGGTCAATGTCTTATTATCGTGCAGGTCGATGACCAGACGATGCCCGGATTTCCCGGAAGGTGCGAGCAGGAAACTCCGTGGTGTCACCGCTTTACTCAGATCAAATACGATACGCAGGTCTTTATCGTTTCGGACCCCACTGCGAATGCTTCGTATCAGTGAGTTGGCCTGTATCTGGTCAACCATCCCATGTGGCATTTTAGATTTTTTTATATCAAGAACGACACGTTCGGGTTTATGCAATGTGAAAATTGAGTGGTCGGCAATACCGTCCAGATCAAATACCAGACGTACATAATCTTTATTTTTGGAAAGACGTATATCCTGAACATGGGTAGCCGATGATGAACCAGCGTTGGCCAGTCCGGGCGCAGCCGAAGCGGCCAGACCACTCAGTCCCGCCAGGTTCTTTAAAAATTTTCGACGATTATTTTCCATGTTTCTGTAGCTAATGACCCACTGTGAATGGGAAGTTTATCATCATGCCCCGGTTTTTTATCGATATCGCTGTCTTTATGTATGGCTATTGTGGCAAATTATTAAAATAATGCAAGCGATTTTTCATTATTTTTTATGCACATACGATACATTTCTCTAGTCAAAAGTCAGAAAAGACCTGTAACATCAACTTTTTACCTTTATCTGTCAAGGCTGAAATAAATAGATTTCTGCCTGTGTCCTGATAGCTAAATTCACAGATCCAGTCGGCAACAGGCAGGAATCCTTCTGCATTCTCGGGCCACTCCACCAGGCAAACGTCACTTTCATTAAAATAATCACGTGCCCCGATGAACTCAAGCTCTTCCGGATCAGCCAGCCGGTACAGGTCAAAGTGGTAACACATACGGCCGTTACTGATCGGATAAGGTTCGACCAAAGTATACGTCGGACTCTTGACGATACCCTCGAAGCCACTGGCATGGACAAATCCTCTGGCGAATGTCGTCTTACCCACTCCCAGGTCGCCTTTTAATAACAGGACAAACGAGGACCTGAGATTCAACGCTACGGTTTCGGCGAAGGCGATCTGCTGATCTTCGTTGGCCAAAAAATAATCTTTAGTGCTCACCTCTGGACTCACGGCAACATCCCCGGTAGTGCCTCGATAACATCCGATGCCAGTAAACCACGTGTATTGCCTGATACCACAGAATCGGCTGCAGCCGAGTGCAGGCAGACGGCCAGCTCTACAGCATCATTGATTTCAGCTATCTGCGCCATTAATGCGATGGTTATACCACTCAGCACATCACCCATACCCGGTGCTGCCATCGCTGCGTTACCGAGTGTACAAATTTTTATCGTCTGGCCATCAAATATCAGAGTACCTGAACCCTTGAGTACGACAGTACCGGGTTCGTTGTTATTCAACAAACGATACAGACGTTTGACCGCCTCAAATCTGTCTTTCTGTACATCAGCACTACTGATATCTCCTGATTCTGACAATAATCTGGCCGCTTCACCCGGATGCGGCGTTATCACGGTCGTAGATTCAAGATTCAGCTCATGTCTAGCCATCAAGGATAATGCATCGGCATCGATCAACATCGGCTTTTTCAGAGCGACACACCGCTTCAGGACTGCAAGCGACCAGTCATCCTGTGCCAGACCCATACCGACGGCAACATGTGTGACACCAGTGGTAATTTTTCCCGAAAAAACCTCTCTGACCGAATTTAATTCACAGGTCATAATCATCGCCTCAGGTACTGCGGAACTGATTGCTGATAAATTTTCTGCAACAGTGATGATGGTCAATAACCCTGCTCCACTGCGCAGAGCCGCTCGTGCTGCCAGTATGACCGCTCCGGGCATGGTCTTATTACCACCGACGATCAACACATGACCAAAACAACCCTTGTGTGAAGATGCTTTCCTTCTCGGCAATAAACTGTAATCAGCCTGCCTGATTAATCGTGCATCACTTTTCACCCGTGAATAGAGCCCGGCAGGTAACCCCAGATCATCAAACAGAATCTGACCACAAACGTCTCTGGCATGAGCGGTAAACATACCCTGCTTCAAGCCGATAAAGCTGACGGTAATCGTTGCCTGTATCGCATGACCCGCTATCCTGCCCGTGTCCGCAATTAGCCCAGAGGGCACATCGACAGCGATGACGGGCTTACCCGAATGGTTAACCCTGTCAATCCATTGTGCCCAGTCACCGGAAACATCACGCTTGAGTCCCGTACCCAGTAGCGCATCGACGATAAGGTCGGCTTCCTCAATAAAAGCTTCATCGACAGCCTCGTTCCTACCCGTACCTGACCAGTCCTGGTACGCCAGTAATGCTGTACCTCTCAGGCTATCAACATCCATCAGGCTGATAACACGCGTACTGAAACCTGCCTGTTTTGCTAATCTAGCGAGCACATAACCATCACCGGCATTATTACCCGCACCGCATAACACCAGAATATTTTTATGTTGTGAATATTTTTTTTGAATTACATGAAAAATCGCTTTACCGGCACGTTTCATCAATTCATACGCGGGGATATCATATTGCTGTATCGCAATCTGCTCCAGCTGGACAACAGACTTTACGCTGTATAACTTATCTGGCAGATCTTTCATACGCATCAAACCCTCTCATCTCTACCCTCTACGCGAGAATGCACAGGGCAGAAAATATCTCCAGAAAATCCTCCGGGAGCATGTACAGGAAATC
Organism: Gammaproteobacteria bacterium; assembly: GCA_011321985.1. Classification (GTDB taxonomy): domain Bacteria; phylum Pseudomonadota; class Gammaproteobacteria; order SZUA-229; family SZUA-229. Next base: position 4,986 of record DROB01000337.1, read on the forward strand.
AGGTGCCAACGGGTGCACCGTGTGATACAAAATCTATACATCCCTGCGCAGCTCACAGGGTGTTCCTCCTGCAGAGAAACAACCGGCTCAAACCTGCAACTTTTCTATGCCACCCATATAGGTTTTTAAAACCTCGGGGACAAGGATACTGCCATCAGCCTGTTGATAATTTTCCAGGACAGCGACCAGCGTGCGTCCGATAGCGAGCCCTGAACCGTTGACGGTATTCAATAGTTCAGGCTTGCCTGTTTCAGGGTTACGCCAGCGCGCCTGCATCCGCCTCGCCTGAAAGTCACCAAAACAGCTGCATGAAGAAATTTCACGATAAGCCTGCTGCCCCGGTAACCATACTTCCAGGTCATAGGTTTTTGCCGCTGAAAAACCGACATCCCCACTGCACAGGATTACTGTACGATAAGGCAGACCCAGTTTCTGCAATATCGATTCGGCGTGCAGTGTCAGTTCCTCGAGCGCGTCCCAGGCATCGTCCGGCTTTACCATCTGTACCATCTCGACTTTATCGAACTGGTGCTGGCGTATCATGCCACGCGTGTCCTTACCATAAGAACCGGCTTCTGAACGAAAACAGGGGGTATGGCTGGTCAGCTTCAGTGGCAGCCGGGAGGCATCCAGTATTTCATCACGCGCGATATTGGTTACCGGTACTTCCGCTGTCGGGATCAGATAGTGCCCCGCCTCTTTATCGACACAGAACAGGTCTTCTTCAAATTTTGGCAACTGCCCCGTACCTTTCAAACTTTCACTGTTTACGATGTAAGGCACATAAACTTCGGTATAACCATGTTCGTTTGTATGAACATCCAGCATGAACTGGATCAATGCTCGATGCAGTTTTGCCATCTGACCATGCATAACGACATAACGTGAGCCGGTTAATTTACTGGCAGCTTCAAAATCTAGCCAGCCATTAGCCGCACCCAGATCGACATGATCCTTTGCTTCGAAACCAAATGTCCCTGGCTCACCCCATGTCCTGATTTCTACATTATCATCTTCATCCTTGCCGACAGGAACAGATTCATGTAACAGATTAGGTATACCCATCAATATGGCATCCATCTGAAGCTGTACTTCACCGAGCTCTGCTTTGGCCGCATCGAGCTTTTCACCCAGACCGGCAACCTCCTCCAGTAATGGCTGGATATCGTCCCCTGCCGCTTTCGCCTTGCCGATCGATTTCGATTTAGTATTACGCTCGTTCTGAAAACTTTCGGTCTGTACCTGGCAGGCCTTCCGTTTATTTTCCAGGCTTTCCAGTGCAGCCACATCAAGAGTGAAATTTCGTTTTTTAAGCTGCTCGGCAATATCGTTCAGATTAGAACGGATCAGTTTTGGATCTAACATAATAGTTTATTTTTGTTATACGATTTATTTACACAAGCTGTTTAGCAAAGTAGGCTCCGGCCCAGACAGCCACGATACATAAGACGACACTCACCAGGATATTGCTCATCGCTTTCATCAGATCGCCCTGTTCGAATAACACCAGGGTCTCGATCGAGAAAGTTGAGAATGTCGTAAAAGAACCCAGCACACCGACCAGTATCGCCAGATGCCACTCCGCACTCAGATTAAATTTTTCTACCAGGAAGATGGATAGCAGTCCCATAAAAAAAGAGCCTGCGACATTAACGAACAAGGTGCCAAAGGGAAAGGCTCGACCAAAATATTCATAGACCATCGCCTGCGACAGAAAACGCATGGTTGCACCAAAAGCACCACCTAGTGCTATAAACAACAGTGATTTAATCATCATCGAAAAATTTCTCTGGCGTAATATCCGCGTCCTGTACTTATGATAGGCTAACTTTTACTTCGTTAGCCACGTCCTGATATTCCGGTAATAGATGGAAATTCAGATAACGATAAATCTCTGAAGCCATCGGCTCGATATCTTTAACCCCTTCAAGGTATTCTGCTACCGTTGGAAGATACCCTAGCGTCGCGGTAACCGCGCTCAATTCGGCAGATGCCAGATAGACATCGGCACCATCACCTAACCGGTTTGGAAAATTACGTGTCGAGGTAGAGATCACGGTCGCGTTATCAGCAACACGGGCCTGATTACCCATACAGAGAGAGCAGCCTGGAATCTCGGTTCGCGCACCGGCACGACCAAAAACATTGTACAGACCTTCTTCCATCAACTGGTGCTCATCCATCTTTGTCGGTGGTACTATCCACATACGGGTGGGTAGACTACGGACTTTTTCCAGTACGTTTCCTGCTGCACGGTAATGCCCGATATTGGTCATGCATGATCCGATGAATACCTCATCGATCTTCGCACCGGCGACATCGGACAATATTTTGACATCATCGGGATCATTGGGGCAGGCAAGTATGGGCTCTTTGATCTCGTTCAGGTCTATCTCTATCACTTCAGCATATTCGGCATCAGCATCAGGGGAGAGTAATTCCGGGTTTTCCAGCCATTGTTCCATGGCGATGATGCGACGCTCCAGTGTGCGTTTATCCTGATAGCCATTCGATATCATCCATTTTAACAATGTGATGTTGGAGTTGAGGTACTCGATAATAGGTTCTTTACCCAGGTGCACGGTGCAACCATTTGCCGAACGCTCTGCCGAGGCATCCGATAATTCGAAAGCCTGCTCTACTTTCAGCTCAGGCAGACCTTCGATCTCCAGTACCCGACCATTGAAGACATTCTTCTTGCCTTTTTTCTCAACGGTCAGCAAACCTTTCTGGATGGCGACATAAGGTATCGCATTCACCAGATCACGCAGGGTAATACCGGGCTGCATTTCACCTTTAAAACGGACCAGTACTGATTCAGGCATATCAAGCGGCATAACACCCAGAGCCGCACCAAACGCGACCAGTCCCGAACCTGCAGGGAAACTGATACCGATCGGAAAACGGGTGTGAGAATCTCCCCCTGTTCCTACAGTATCCGGCAGGATCATACGATTTAACCAGGAGTGGATGATGCCGTCGCCCGGACGCAGAGCAACACCTGAACGGGTCTCCATAAAATCAGGGAGTTCGTGCTGTAACTTGATGTCGACCGGTTTGGGATAGGCGGCAGTATGACAGAAGCTCTGCATCACCAGATCGGCAGAAAAACCCAGGCAGGCGAGTTCTTTAAGCTCATCTCGCGTCATAGCTCCGGTAGTATCCTGCGAGCCCACGGTTGTCATCTTCGGCTCGCAGTAGGTTCCCGGGCGAATGCCTTCGACACCACAGGCATGGCCCACAATTTTTTGCGCCAGCGAATAACCTTTACCTGTATCTGTACCTTGTTGTGGTTTCAGGAATATCTCCGAGGGCCCTTCTTTCAGATAAGTCCGTGCACGTTCAGTCAGCCCCCGTCCGATAATAAGAGGGATACGACCATTCGCCCGCACCTCATCGGCCATGGTAGCCGGGTTTAGATCGAACCGGCAGAGCTCATCACCGGCTTCATTGATGATGGTTCCATCAAATGGACGAATACGGATAATATCGCCTGTTTCCATTGCAGAGACATCACATTCGATCGGTAGAGCACCAGAATCTTCTGCTGTATTAAAAAAGATCGGTGCGATCTTTCCACCGAGCACAACACCACCTTCATGTTTATTGGGCACATAGGGGATCTCTTCACCCATATGCCACAGTACGGAGTTAATCGCAGACTTGCGTGAAGACCCCGTACCGACGACATCACCGACATAAGCGATCGGGTGCCCTTTCTCTTTCAATGCCGCAATGGTCTCCAGAGGCTTGTCCATAGTGTTGATCAGCATCGACTTCGCGTGTAATGGGATATCGGGACGGCTCCATGCCTCTGTTGCCGGCGACAGATCATCCGTATTGGTTTCACCAGGCACCTTGTAGACGGTAACCGTGATCTCTTCAGCCAGCGCGGGTTTAGAGGTAAACCACTCAGCATCCGCCCATGAACGGATAACACGTGCCGCTACTTCACTGGTTTCAGACTTTTCGGCTATATCATGGAACGCATCATAGATCAGCAGTGTATGTGATAGTGCTGCCGCCGCCGCATCAGCGGTGGCTTCGATATCCAGTAGGTCAATCAATGGCTGAATATTGTAGCCACCCAGCATGGTACCGAGAATCTCTGTCGCCCGAACCGCGTCGATCAGATCACATGAGGTATTACCCTTTGCGACATCTGCTAAAAAAGCGGCTTTTACATAAGCGGCCTTATCGACTCCCGGAGGTACGCGGTTAATCAGCAGGTCGATTAAAAAGGTTTCTTCACCGGCGGGCGGGTTCTTGATTAATTCGACCAGTTCAGCAACCTGATTCGCATCGAGTGCGAGTGGCGGCAAATCTTCAGCTTCACGTTCAGTAACATGTTGACGATATGACTCGAGCACAGGGATTCCTCTAAAAATAATTAAGGCGCGTATTATACCTGAAGGGCCGCTTTTTTGCTGCTATTCCAGGCTGATCATCCGGGATTTGTCAGGGACGTAATGGTCGCAGCTTAAATCTGATCATACAGACACCGCGTGTATGGCTTAAAACCACTCTTGACTAAAAGACAGCTACCGGCCATTAGCAGACATACGGAAAAACATTCTTTTTCCGCGAAGGACGCGAAAAAAAGCTTAAAAGTAAAATCAAACGTTTTTCTCTGCGCCTCTGCGGTAAATCGCTTTTAATCTTTTAAAGTTGAATGTAAACGTCGGGTTACGCTGCGCTAACCCGACCTACGAAAAAAACTAAAAAAGGTTTTATTGGCGT
>DROB01000338.1 GCA_011321985.1 Gammaproteobacteria bacterium
ACTGTGTGATTTCCTGGTTACTGAACTGGTTACACATCTGATTGATTTTTTCGATGCCCACACCGTGTTCACCGGTGATAGTACCGCCTGCTTCGACGCAGAAGTCCAGTATTTTTCCGCCTAGCTCCTCGGTACGTTCCAGTTCTCCCTCGTTGTTAGCATCAAACAGGATCAGGGGGTGCAGGTTGCCATCACCCGCGTGAAATACATTGACGATGGTTTGCTTATATTCTGTAGACAGGTCGTTGATACGTTTCAACACGTTGGCTATCTGGTGTCTGGGAATGGTGCCATCCATGCAGTAGTAGTCGGGCGATAAACGCCCTACCGCCGGAAAGGCTGCTTTACGTCCTGCCCAGAACTGTATGCGTTGTTCTTCATCAGCGGCTATCTGGATCAGTGTCGCACCGGATTGTTTGAGAATCTGTTCGGCCTGCATCAATTGATCGTTTACCTCTTCAGCCATACCATCGACTTCACATAATAAGATGGCGGCTGCATCGCGGGGATAACCTGCATGGATAAAATCATCTGCCGCTTTTATGGCGGCATTATCCATCAACTCCAGTCCGGCAGGAATTATGCCATTTGCGATGATATCGCTCACCGCCTGGCCTGCGACAGCGATGTCATCAAACGAGACCATCATCACTTTGGCCAGTGCCGGGATGGGAAGGAGTTTTACGGTTATCTCGGTAATGATGGCTAGCATGCCTTCGGAGCCGGTAAGCAAGGCGAGCAGGTCGTATCCGGGTGAGTCCAGTGCATCGCAACCGATGGTTAGCTCGTCACCGTCGATGGTGAGGACTTTTATCTTTTGCACATTGTGGACGGTAAGGCCGTATTTCAGACAATGCACACCACCTGCGTTTTCTGCGACATTGCCGCCTATCGAGCAGGCTATCTGTGACGATGGGTCTGGCGCATAATACAGGCCAGCATCTTTGACTGCCTCAGAGATGGCAAGATTTCTTACGCCAGGCTGGACCACAGCGGTGAAGTTATCGGCATCGATAGAAAGGATTTTGTTGAATTTCGCCAGGCTTAACAGGATTCCGTCTTCACGTGGTAGTGCGCCTCCGGACAGGCCTGTTCCGGCACCTCGTGCCACCACCGGGATATTATTGTCGTGGCAGAGTGAGAGGATATCTTTGATCTGTTCGATCGTCTCCGGGATGGTGACGGCGAGGGGGACACTCTGATAAGCCGATAGCGCATCGCATTCGTAAGGTTTTAAATCTTCATCTTCATGCAGCAAAAGATGGGATGGGAGTATTTTAGCTAACTGCTTAACAAACGGTCCTGCAGGTTCGGGTCTGTTATTCATAAAGTGGGAAGAGCATTCTGGAGAAAATAATTTGAACTGATGATTGATGATATCGTCTACTTTAGCATGAGCTACCTCTATGTAGACCCCTGCATATGTAAGTTCATTGTTTGTAGCGATAGCATGGTAGAATCCACTTCATAATTTTATACTCAAGAATATCAACTTTATTAGAGGTTACCCTTTTATGCTACGTAAAGCATTGATTATATCTACATTACTGGTTCCATTTAATGGCGCACTGGCGGGTGCGATCGACTTTCGTGTTGGCGGTGATATGGCGGAACTGAGCTTTTTAACACAGACCGCTTCTTTTGGTTATGGC
>DROB01000339.1 GCA_011321985.1 Gammaproteobacteria bacterium
ATTATCCATCCGGATAGTGGAAGACATCGATGCTGCGATCAGTCACATCAATCGATACAGCTCGCAGCATACAGAATCGATCGTGACTGAAAATTACACCCGGTCACGGCAGTTTCTGCGTGAAGTGGATTCAAGCTCTGTCATGGTGAATGCCTCCACAAGATTTGCTGATGGTTTTGAGTATGGTCTGGGGGCCGAGATCGGTATCAGTACGGATAAATTACATGCACGCGGTCCGGTAGGGCTGGAAGGACTGACCAGTCTGAAGTATGTGGTGCTGGGTGATGGACAGATAAGGCAATAAATGGAGAAGCCGTTTTTAGTTAAGCTGCCGCCTGTTTTAGCTTTTTACAGTTCATCTGGGTTTCGATCATGATCGGAATTTTTGGAGGCACGTTTGATCCCGTGCATTACGGGCATATCAAACCGGCTCTCAGCATCAAAGCAGCCTTGAATCTTTCCCAGTTACGGATCGTTCCCAACAGTATTCCACCCCATCGTGATCCCCCCTGGCTGAGTACCGAACAGCGACTGCTGCTGTTGAAAAGTGCCCTGGCAGATCATGCTGATGTCATCATAGACGAACGAGAATTAAAGCGCGGGGGAGCATCATATATGATCGATACGCTGCGCTCACTGCGAGGTGAATTTCCCGATGAGGATCTGTGCCTGATCATCGGTATGGATGCTTTTATGGGCATTACCTCCTGGTTTGAGTGGCAGTCGCTGTTCGCTCTGTGTCACCTGGTGGTGACCACCCGCCCAGGATTTGAGCAGAGTGAATGGATGGATCAGATGGATGCAGAGGATCATCAGTTTCTGTCGGCGAGAATGGTTGGACACGTCGATGCGCTGACACCACATGAAACAGGAAAAATCCTGTTACAATCGGTACCACAGCTGGATATATCCTCAACAGAGATCAGAGCAGGTCTGCTAAACAATGACGATGTACGTCAGTGGATGCCTGAGAGGGTATACCAGCAATTAAGAGAAATAAAATTATGACCATTGATGATGTAAAAAAACGGGCTATCGATGCCCTGGAAGATTTGAAAGCTGAAGATATAACCGTACTCGATGTAAAGGATAAAACGACGGTGACCGACTGGGTCGTTATCGCTACAGGTTCATCCAGTCGCCATGTTAAATCTATTGCAAATAATGTCTCTGTCGAAGCAAAAAAAGCCGGCAAGCCACCGCTGGGCATCGAAGGTGAAGATGAGGGCGAATGGGTTCTGGTCGATCTGGGGGATGTTATCGTACACGTGATGCAACAGCAGGTTCGTGATTTTTATGATCTGGAAAGTTTATGGTCCATCGATATCGCACAACGCCGGGAACAGGATGCCAGTTGATCGGCTCTGATCAACAGCAGTGTGCTGCGTGTTTTATGGATTAAGATTTTTAATCCTGTTTTAACCCCACCCGTCTATCACGGGGTGTTTACTCAGGTTGGTATAGTGAAGATAAATCTCATAGCGATCGGCAACAAGATGCCGGACTGGGTTGATGTCGCGAGTCATGATTTCATCAAACGTCTGCCTGCCGAAATATCGATCAATAACGTTTCGTTACCCTTGATAAAGCGGGGAAAGAACCCCGACATCGTGCGCATCGTTCGTGATGAAAGTAGAAAATTGCTGGCCGCCGTTCCAAAGGATTCATCGTTGGTAGTGTTGGATGTACAGGGTCAGCCGGTTACAACGATGAAGTTATCTTCGATGCTGGAAACATGGTTGCAGCATGGTCAGGATGTTTCGATTATTATCGGCGGACCGGATGGTGTATCAGATGAATTATTGTCACAGGCCTCGAAAAAAATATCACTTTCTGCGTTGACCTTCCCGCATCCACTGGTGCGAGTTATCTTGCTGGAACAGATATACCGCTCCTGGAGCATATTAAATAACCACCCTTATCATCGGGCCTGAGGTGAGGTTACGATGAAAGAGAAAGCTTTGGCCGCCCAGATAATATTAGCCTCAGCTTCACCGAGGAGACTCGAGTTGCTGGAACAGATCGGTGTCAGGGTTATCGTGCGAGCGGTTGATATCGACGAATCGTATGAAGAAGGGGAATCTGTCCTGAGCTACGTACAACGTCTGGCCATGGCAAAAGCACAGCGTGGCTTCGAGACGATAGATAACAAAAATGAATTACCGGTACTGGGTTCTGACACCGTTGTTGAGATAGATGGCATGATTTTGGGCAAACCCGGAAGTCGGCAGCAGGCAAGGGAAATGTTGCAACAACTTTCGGCCAGAAAACACACAGTACACACTTCAGTAGCTATAGTTACTAGAGAGATGAGCCTCATCGAAACCAGCAGTAGTGTGGTACTTTTTGATACCATGGAGGAGAGTGATATCGAGCGATATATCGCCACGGGTGAAGCGGATGACAAAGCCGGTTCCTATGCTATTCAGGGCATCGCTGCACAGTTCATCAAAAACATCGATGGAAGCTTTTCCGGTGTGATGGGTCTGCCATTGTATGAGACCGCGCAGCTGCTCAAACAGTGTGGTATCAGACCATGAGACCAGATTACATAATCAATACTTACAGTAAGTGAAGAAGTTATATGAAGGAAATCTTAATCAATATCACACCACAGGAAACCCGTGTTGCGATTCTCGAAAACGGCATGCTGAATGACCTGTATATAGAACGCAGCAGGAGTCGAGGTCTGGTCGGGAATGTCTATAAAGGAAAAGTCGTGCGTGTATTACCGGGGATGGAAGCTGCCTTTGTCGAGATAGGGCTGGAGAAAGCTGCTTTCCTCCATGTTTCAGATGTGGCGCGAACCGGTAAAAGCAATAATGGTAATAACAATGATACGGTTCATATCGGTCAGGTGCTGAGAGAGGGGCAGGCGATACTGGTCCAGGTGTTAAAAGATCAGCTAGGCACCAAGGGCGCCCGATTGACCACCAATATTACGATACCATCGCGTTATCTGGTGTTTATGCCTAACGCGGACAATATCGGCGTGTCATCGCGAATCGACAAAGAAGCTGACCGTGAGCGATTGAAAAGTGATCTGATCGATCAGCCACACCGCATAAAAGATGCGGGTTATATCTTGCGTACTGCTGCGGAAGCCGCTGATAAAGAAGCCATAGCCAGCGATATCAAATACCTTAACCGGTTATGGGACAACATCAATGATACCGCTGAGGTGGAAGTGGGGAATGCGGTACATAAAGATCTGCCATTATATCTGCGGGTGCTGCGCGATATGGTCGATGATGATCTTGAGGTGATCCGTGTGGATTCACGAGAAACCTGCAACATCATGCTTGAATTTGCCGGCAGGTATGTGCCTGAAGTTGAAAAACTCATAGAACATTATCCCGGCGAACGCCCGATCTTTGATCTGCATGGTGTAGAAGATGAGATCCAGAAAGGACTCGAGCGAAAAGTACAGCTCAAATCAGGCGGTTATCTGATCATCGATCAAACCGAAGCCATGACGACCATCGATGTTAATACCGGCGCGTTTGTCGGTAGTCGCAACCTTGAAGAGACCATATTCAAAACCAATCTCGAAGCAGCACAGGGTATCGCCCGACAGTTAAGGTTACGTAATCTGGGGGGGATCGTTATCCTCGATTTCATTGATATGCAGGAAACCGAGCATAAGCGGCAGGTGATGCGAGCACTGGAAAAAGCACTGGAAAAAGATCACGCGCGTACCTCGATCAGTGAGGTATCGATGTTGGGGCTGGTCGAGATGACACGTAAACGAACACGTGAAAGTCTGGAACATGTGTTATGTGGAACTTGTCCCACCTGTGAGGGCAGAGGCTCGATAAAAACTGCCGAAACGGTATGTTACGAAATTTTCAGAGAAATTTTACGAGAAGCGCGTCAATTTGATGCCAGGGAACTGCTGGTCCTCGCGGGACAGGATGTGGTCGACCTGCTGGTTGATGAAGAGTCAGGCAGTCTGGCAGAACTGGAAGATTTTATCGGCATACCTATCCGTTTTCAGGTCGAATCACTATTTACACAAGAGCAGTTCGATGTTGTGATCGTTTAGTTGCACTGCTACTGGATTAATTGAAAAGTTATAATAAATTATTATAGACACTATGCGATGGCTTGTACGTTTCAGAGTATGCATCATCATCTGTATCGCGGTGATGCTCATATCGACTGCGGTAATATTCAGTATATTACGTGCAGCGCTTCCTTATGCCACTGGTTATAAGGCTGAGATCCAGCAGGAGTTGAGTCGGCAGACAGGCCTGCCTGTCGAAATTAATTCTATCGATGCCGAGATACACGGGTTTTCACCCAGACTAAAATTGCTCGGAGTCTCCGTCTATGATGAAAAAGATAAAGTTCCTCTCTTTAATTTCAAAGAAGCTTTTGTCGAGCTGGATGTTTTTGCCTCTATCCTGAGAGCTGAATTCATCGTCGATAACGTCGGCCTGGTGGGGGCCGATCTTTCTATCGAAAAACTCTCTGCTACGCAGTGGTTG
>DROB01000340.1 GCA_011321985.1 Gammaproteobacteria bacterium
AGTAAAATCAAACGTTTTTCTCTGCGTCTCGGCAATTGCTCCTGCATTGCCCTACTTACGGGCATCCTGCCCTAATCTGCGTTTCTGCGGTAAATTGCTTTTAATCTTTTAAAGTTGAATGTAAACGTCGGGTTACGCTACGCTAACCCGACCTACGAAAAAAACTAAAAAAGGTTTTATTGGCGTTTTTTCGCGTTCTTTGCACCCCAAGGGTATTTGTCGCTTCGCTCGGGCACGTCCTTGGCGGCAAAAATGTTTCTAAATCTTTCAACGTCTGCTTTGCGCCGTCGAAAACAGCCCTTTAATTTCATACAGCCACTGTCAATTCAGGTTTGAATTAACACGATTGATGGTACCACTATCAATCTATTGCGCCCTTAAACCTTCAGATCATCGAAAAATGTCTTCAGACGATCACCCCAGGAGGCATTTTTCGGGCTGTGTTGTTTGCCGCCATTCTTGATGGATTTTTCGAAGTCCTTGAGCAAGGTCTTCTGTTTGTTACTGAGCTTCACCGGTGTTTCGACATTGACACGGCATAACAGATCACCTGTCATGCCACCTCTTACCGGTTTTACCCCCTTGCCCCGCATACGAAATAATTTTCCGGTCTGGGTCTCTGCCGGAATCTTCAGGCGGAGTTTACCATTGAGAGTAGGCACTTCGATCTCGCCACCTAGTGCTGCCGTACCGATCGAGATCGGCATGTCACACTGCAGATCATTGTCATCACGGGTAAAGATATCGTGAGGTTTAACATGCATCTGCACATACAGATCGCCAGCTGGTGCACCGTGTTCGCCAGCCTCACCTTCACTTGCCAGGCGTATCCGGTCACCGGTATCGACACCAGCCGGAACTTTCACTGACAGCGTTTTTTCTTCCTGTTTGCGTCCCTGTCCATGGCAGTCCGAACAGGGGCTGTTGATCATCTTGCCCTTGCCCCGACACTGTGGACAGGTCTGCTGTACGGCAAAAAAACCCTGTTGCATACGCACCTGGCCCGCACCACCACAGGTGGTACAGGTCGTTGCTGAAGTGCCTTTTTTTGCACCACTGCCCGAACAGGTTTTACAACTGACCATGGTAGGGACATGAATTTTTACCTCGGTACCAAATACAGCGTCTTCCAGTGTCAGTTCGAGATTATACTGCAGGTCAGAGCCTCGTTGTGCACGCTGTCCACCACGGCGACCACCACCGCCACCAAAGATGTCGCCGAATACATCACCGAAAATATCTTCGAAACCGCCGGCTCCTGCACCTGGTCTTCCACCCATCGATGGATCAACACCGGCATGGCCGTATTGATCATAGGCAGCACGTTTATTAGGGTCGGACAGGACTTCATGCGCTTCTTTGGCTTCTTTAAATTTTGCCTCAGCTTCTTCAGGGCTTTCGGTATTACGATCAGGATGATGCTTCATCGCCTGACGACGGTAGGCTTTTTTCAGGTCAGCTTCGCTGGCATCGCGTGATACACACAGGACTTCGTAATAATCTCTTTTTGACATAGTCTTTATTCTTTAGCTTTAATTCTAAAATAAAACAGATCAACCGCAGAGACGCGGAGCCGCAGAGGAAAACAATTTATCGATGTTTTTCCCTGCGCCTCCGCGTCTCTGCGGTTAGTTTATGATGTTACTTGTCTTCTTTGCCTTCTTTAACTTCCTCGAACTCGGCATCGACAACATCGTCATCTGTGGCTGCACCTTCGGGTTGTTCTGCACCCGGAGCACCGCCTTCCGCTGCTTGTTCAGCATAAGCTTTCTCAGCGATCTTACCTGCAGCTTCAGTCAGAGCCTGAGTCTTCGCTTCGATCGCATCTTTGTCATCACCTTCCAGGGCTGTTTTTAACTCAGCGATGGCGGCTTCAGCTGCTGATTTCTCACCGGCTTCAACTTTATCGCCCAGATCCTTGATGGACTTCTCGGTGCCATGGATCATGTTCTCAGCCGTATTCTTCACAGTGACCAGCTCATGTGCTTTTTTATCTTCATCGGCATGCGCTTCTGCATCCTTGATCATCTGATCGACTTCATCATCGGATAAACCGCTTGAAGCCTTGATTACGATTGACTGTTCCTTGCCGGTCGCTTTGTCTTTTGCCGATACGTTCAGGATACCGTTTGCATCGATATCGAACGACACTTCGATCTGTGGTACGCCACGTGGTGCCGGTGGGATATCCTGCAGATCGAAACGACCCAGTGATTTATTACCGGTCGCCATCTCACGTTCACCCTGTAATACGTGAACGGTAACGGCTGACTGATTGTCATCCGCTGTAGAGAAAGTCTGTGCCGCTTTGGTCGGGATAGTGGTATTTTTTTCGACCAGTTTGGTCATCACACCACCCATGGTTTCGATACCCAGTGACAGAGGCGTAACATCCAGTAACAGGATATCATTAACATCACCACCTAATACACCGCCCTGCAGTGCAGCACCCATGGCGACCGCTTCATCAGGATTCACATCTTTGCGTGGCTCTTTACCGAAGAAGTTCTGTACTTCTTCCTGAACCTTGGGCATACGGGTCTGACCACCGACCAGGATAACATCATCGATGTCACTGGCTGAAAGACCGGAATCTTTCAACGCCTGCTTACATGGCTCGATGGTACGTGAAATCAGTTCATCGACCAGGCTTTCCAGTTTGGCACGGGTCAGTTTAACGTTAAGGTGCTTGGGACCACTTGCATCAGCGGTGATGTAAGGCAGATTAACATCGGTTGACTGTGTCGAAGACAACTCGATCTTGGCTTTTTCAGCGGCTTCTTTCAGACGCTGTAGTGCAAGTGGATCATTGTGCAGGTTGATGCCGGTATCTTTTTCGAACTCGTCAGAGAGGTAATCGATAAGACGGGTATCAAAGTCTTCACCGCCGAGGAAAGTATCTCCGTTGGTCGCCAGTACTTCGAACTGATGTTCGCCATCGATCTCTGCGATCTCGATGATGGATACATCAAATGTGCCGCCACCCAGGTCATAGACCACGATCTTGGAATCGCCACGACTTTTATCCATGCCGTAAGCCAGGGCTGCGGCTGTTGGTTCGTTGATGATGCGTTTCACATCGAGTCCGGCAATCTTACCGGCATCTTTTGTCGCCTGACGCTGTGAATCATTGAAGTAGGCAGGCACGGTGATGACCGCTTCCGTCACTTCATGACCCAGATATTCTTCTGCGGTTTTTTTCATTTTCTGCAGGATACGCGCTGACACTTCAGGTGCTGCCATCTTGTTGCCTTTGGCTTCGACCCAGGCATCACCGTTATCGGCTTTGACGATATTGTAGGGGACCAGTTTGATATCGCGCTGCACCACTTCTTCATCAAAACGACGACCGATCAGACGCTTGACCGCGAAGATGGTATCGTTGGGATTGGTTACCGCCTGGCGTTTTGCCGGCGCGCCAACAACGACTTCGTCATCGGTAAATGCCACGATGGAAGGCGTGGTACGTTCGCCCTCGGCATTTTCGATTACTTTGACTGAGTCACCGTCCATGACGGCAACACATGAGTTTGTTGTACCTAAGTCTATACCTATAATTTTAGCCATTGCTGGTCTCCAATATGTCTTTGTATTCTTTAAAAATTTACTGTTAGCCCTTATATGGGGCTGGTTTTATTAATTCCAAGTAAAATACAGGGTATTAGCCAAATAATTCATAAAAACGTAAATCATTGCCGCTAAACCTATAAAATTCTATGCTTTTTTCTCTGTGAACTTCGCGTCATCTGCGGCAAAAATGCTCTTTCTAAACCTTATTCCACCGCTTTCGACACCATCACCATCGCTGGTCGGATCAAGCGATTATTCAGGGCATAACCCTTCTGCATCACCGCTATCACGGTATTGGGTTCTACTTCTGCGTTAGGTTGCATGGTCATCGCCTGGTGTTTATCGGGATCGAATTTTTCATTCAATGGATCGATCTCCTCGATGCCGAGTTTCTCCATCATCTTGGTCATCATGTTCATGGTTAGTTCCATGCCTTCACGCAGACTTTCGGCACTGGCTTCTTCGGCCGCCAGACCCATCGCCATGGCATCCAGGACAGGCAGTAATTCAGTAACGAATTTTTCTATACCAAATTTGTGCGCATTCTCTACGTCTTTGGCGTTACGGCGGCGCAGATTGTCCATTTCCGCTTTGGCACGCAGGAACTGTTCCCAGTTTTCTGTGGCTTTGGCCTGTGCGTCCTCCAGTTGTGCCTCGAGGCTATCGGCACTTTTTTCGGGTGATTCCAGCTGGCTTTCTTCTGTTATCTGATCCGGCTCTAACTCATCGGAAATTTGATCTGTAACATCTTGATTATCTTGTTTTTGTGCTGACATATTTACTCTCTTATCTAGATACAGGGGCCTGGGGCGGGCTCACCTTACAAAACCCCAGGTCAAAATTGTTTATTGTGGCTTTCTATGGTGCCAATCCGATAAATTTCAAGGAATACGTTTAAGTTTTTCTGGTTATTCAGGATCAAGGGCGCAATCAATCGATAGAAGTCCCCTTCAGTGCTTCACCGAGCAACTTCGCCGTGACATCGACCACCGGGATAACACGGTCATAGTTCATCCTGGCCGGACCGATCACACCCAGAACACCGACGGCTTTGCCTTCGACGGAGTACGGTGCCGTGATCACGCTGCAATCACCAAAACCTTCGAACCCGGCTTCATGGCCGATGAATATTTTCACCCCTTCTTCGTGAACACAGCGATCAAACAATCCCAGCATCTCTCTTTTGCGGTCAAAGATCTCAAATAGATGCTGCAATTGTTCGCGATCTGTATTTTCGTTGTAGCGTACCAGATTGGTCTCACCCTGAACGATAAAATCAGGTTTTTCAGGCACATCATCCAGTAATACTTTGTCGGCGACTTCTATCGCCGTTTTCATTATGTTATCGACATCCTGGCGTGTGCGATCGAGATCGGACAGGAGCTGCTCCCTTATCTGCAGGATATCCTGCCCGGTAAATTGCTGGTTCAGGAAGTTCGAAACATGCTGAAGTTCATCTGAACTGTACTCCTTGTCCAGATGTAATACTTTATTTTGCACATCCCTTTCATTGGTCACCATGATCGCCAGGATACGCTTGTCCGGCAGCGGCAAAAACTCGATATGGCGTAATGTTGCACCGGTCTGTTTGGGAACGCTGACGACACCGGCCATATGCGTCATCTCTGAGACCAGTTGTGATGCCTGGTTGACCAGATCATCCACGTCTTTGTCCGGGTCCAGCTTCGACTGCAACTGGTCTATCAGACCCTCTTCCATCGGTTGCACCTCGAGCAGGCTATCGACGAAAAGGCGTAAACCCTGCTCTGTCGGGATGCGCCCGGCTGAAGTATGCGGAGCAACGATCAATCCGTTTTTCTCCAGACCCGACAATACGTTACGGATGGTCGCTGAACTGATATCAAGCCCGGCATTCTGCGCGAGCTGTTTAGAACCGACAGGCTGTCCATCCAGTATATAACTGGAGACTAACTGCCTGAGCAATATCGCTGCACGTTCGTTAAGTACGAGAGGTTTATTCAAAATGCCTGTCTATCCGGATTAATCGTGTTAGCACTCTTGTCAGACGAGTGCTAAAAGGAGAAGTATGGTATCAAACGGCTAGTTGGTCAAGAAGAAACCGGACAAAACTGTAAACCTGATAATCTATGTGCGGTAACTTGTGCCAGAGTGTCGCATCGCGGTTTGCAAACCGCTCCTACAGGTTCGCGACACCTGTAGGAGCCGAATTCATTCCGCGAACAGAGGTTAAATCAAACCACGAACCACCTGTTCTCAACCAGTCAGGAACACCCATCAATCACCGAGAATCCACTTTAGGCGAAAAGCCTTTTTTCTCTGTGCCCTCTGTGGTGAAAATATTTTGATGTTTTAAAGTCCAACAAGCACCAGCGGTATATCATTTTAAACAGCGAGAGCTCGATTCACGACTTATTTCATCTTTCCTTAGCGTATAATGCCCGCTTTGAAATACCCGACACCTTTGCTGCTTACATGACAGATTCACAAACAGCCCGGATTCGCGAGATTCCCTATAACTACACGTCGTACTCTGACCGTGAGATTGTCATCCGGTTTCTGGGTGAGGACAGCTGGCATATCATCGAAAAACTTCGTGAGAGACGACGTACAGGTCGCTCGGCCCGTATGCTGTTCGAGGTACTCGGTGACATGTGGGTCATCAAACGTAATCCTTTCGTAAAAGATGACCTGCTTTCTAACACAAAGCGGCGCAGCGCTGTGATCAATGCGCTGAAACACCGGTTGAATCAGGTGGAATTACGGGCTAACGGTAATGCCGATGCTCTGACGCTGCACCACAACTGCCTGACCGCAATAACAAACTTTGAAAAAGATTTACTGGAGCAGGTTTCCCTGCGTCAGAAAACCCGCAAAGCACTCAACAAGATCACCTCACCGGATAATATCGATTTCAGCGGTCTCGCACGTGTCGCGCACTCGACCGATGCGACCGACTGGCGTATCGCGATGCCCTTCGTCGTGTTCAAACCGGATACCGAAGAAGAAGTCGCCGCTATCGTACGTGCCTGTATCCAGTTAGGTCTAACCATTATTCCACGCGGTGGTGGCACCGGTTATACCGGTGGAGCCATCCCGCTATACTCGAATACCGCGATCATCAACACCGAGAAACTGGAATCACTGAGCACGATAAAAATATGTGAACTGCCCGGCGTAGACGAGAAGCAGCCGGTGGTCGAATGCGGTGCTGGTGTCATCACACGGCGGGTTTCAGATCTGGCCAAGCAGAATGGTTATGCCTTTGCCGTTGATCCAACTTCACAGGATGCGTCTACCATCGGCGGTAATATCGCCATGAACGCTGGTGGTAAAAAAGCCGTCATCTGGGGTACGGCACTGGATAATCTCGTTTCCTGGCGTATGGTGACACCGGATGGTCTGTGGATGGAAGTCGAACGACTCAACCATAACCTCGGTAAGATCCATGATCAGCCGGAGACCACGTTCAGGGTCACACGCTTCGCAGCAGACGGTAAGACCACCATCGGAGAACCCGAACTGTTACAGATGCAGGGTCAGACATTTCGTAAGGCAGGGCTGGGCAAAGATGTCACCGATAAATATCTGTCTGGTCTACCCGGCATCCAGAAAGAAGGTTGTGATGGCCTGATCACTTCCGGGCGTTTTATATTGCATAAGATGCCGGAACATAAGCGCACTGTCTGTCTCGAATTTTTCGGCACCGATATCGCCCAGGCAGTACCTGCCGTGGTCGAAGTCAAACAACTGCTCGACGACAACAAGCATGTTCTTCTCACCGGCCTGGAACATCTGGACGAACGCTACATCAAAGCGGTTAAATACACGACCAAGGCGGCCAATGCCGACGGTACACGAGCAGGCCGCCCCAAGATGGTCTTACTGGCTGATGTTGCAGCCGATATTGAAGACCACCTCATCAGTGCTGTCGAAACAATAGTTAATGTCTGCCAGAAAAGGAATGCACAGGGTTTTGTCGCTGTCAGTGCAGAGGCACGTCGCCGTTTCTGGCTGGATCGTGCGCGCACTGCTGCCATATCCGCACATACCAATGCGTTTAAAATCAACGAAGATGTTGTTATCCCGTTGCCCCGTCTGGCCGAGTACAACCGCGGCATCGAATGCATCAACATCAGACAGGCCATCAGTAACAAGATAAAGATCTGCGATGGCATCACCGACTACCTCGATGGTAACCTCGAAGATACGGCAGAAGATGACGAATACACCACCAGTGAAGAAGCCAGAGACATCGTACGGAAAAAATGTGAGACCGCCAGACAGCTGATAAGCACGAAAAAACAACGTTGGTCAGATATTCTGAAACAGCTCGATTCACCGGCAGATGAAAGCAGACACCTACTGAATGAAACCGGGCAGGCCTGCATACAGGAAGGCGATGCTCTGGTCGATCTATTATTACGACGTGACTGCATCATCTCTTATTCGGATGAGATATATTCCTCGCTGAAAGAAATATTTTCCGGACAGGATCTGAAACCTGTTCGAGAGAAATTCAAAACCATCCATAACACGATAAAGGACGCTAAATTATTCGTCGCATTACACATGCACGCGGGTGATGGCAATGTACATACCAATATACCCGTGCATTCAGATAATTACACGATGCTGCACGAAGCCGATAAGATCGTAGACCAGATAATGCGACTGGCGCAATCACTGGATGGTGTCATCTCGGGCGAACATGGTATCGGACTGACCAAGATACAATATCTGGAACCTGAAAAGCTTGAGGCCTTCGCCCGATACAAGGACAAAGTTGACCCCGACCAGCACTTTAACAAGGACAAGTTGTCAGCGACAACCAGTCTCGACATGGCATACACACCGTCATTACGTCTGGTGCAACAGGAAGCCATCATCCTCGAAGACAGTGAACTCGGCGATCTAAATGATGAGATAAAAAATTGTTTACGCTGTGGCAAGTGCAAACCCAAATGCATGACCCATATCCCGCGAGCTAATCTCTATTATTCCCCTCGCGATAAGATACTGGCAACCGGCCTGATGATAGAAGCTTTTTTATACGAGGAGCAGACCCGAAGGGGCATATCACTGTCACACTTCGACTCGATGAACGACATCGCGGATCACTGCACCACCTGCCACAAGTGTCTGCCGCCCTGTCCGGTCAATATCGATTTTGGTGATGTCTCTGTCAATATGCGACATATCCTGACCAAACATGGGCAGAAGAAAAGTAACCTCGCTACACGTGCTGCCATCACTTTTCTCAACGTAAAAAATCCACTGACGGTGAAAGCGTTTCGTGCTGTACTGGCGCAAGGTGGATTCGCCGCCATCAATATCGGGCATTTCTTTGCAAGAAGCCTTGGCCTGCTCGGGAAAAAAGGCAGGATACCTGCCAGTACTACGGGTGCAACAGAACAGACGACACAGATCGTAAATCTGTTGCGTAAGCCGATACGGGTCGAGCTGCCCCGCAGGACCAGTCGTGCACTGCTGGATATTGAAGATACGAATTATATTTCCATCATCAGAAAACCGGATCTTGATGTCGACCATTCCGATGCAGTGTTCTATTTTCCTGGTTGTGGCTCGGAACGCCTGTTCAGTCAGATAGCGATGGCAACGTTGCACATGCTGTATGAAGCCGATGTACAGACCGTTTTACCACCGGGTTACCTGTGTTGCGGCTATCCACAGAGTGCCGCAGGCCTGCAGAAAAAAAGTCGTTCGATCACTACCGAGAATCGCGTACTGTTTCACCGGATCGCGACCACACTAAATTACCTGGACATAAAAACCGTCATCGTTTCCTGTGGCACCTGCATGGATCAGTTGTTGAAATATGAGTTTGAGAAGATATTCCCGGATTGTCGTCTGCTGGATATCCACGAATATCTGATGGAAAAAAATATCACCTTAACAGATGAAAGCGATGCTGATAATAAGCAAAACTACTTATACCATGAACCCTGTCACGATCCCATGAAGCAATATAACTCGATCTCTGTCGCATCAAAACTACTGGATAGCAATGTCATGCTGACCGAACGTTGTTGCGGTGAAGCTGGAACACTGGGCACTTCAAGACCTGACATCGCCGAGCAACTACGCTACCGCAAACGCGAAGAATTAACAGCAAGTATCAATAGCCTTAGCGGAAAAAACAGGGTAGAAAACAACGAAGTAAAACTCCTCACCTCCTGTCCTGCCTGCCAGCAGGGACTGGCACGTTATGCGGATGATACCGGTTTAAAAACCGATTACATCGTCGTCGAAATGGCCAACAACCTGTACGGGAAGAACTGGGAGAAACAGTTTATTCAAAAAGCGAATAATGGCGGGATAGAGAAAGTCCTGCTCTGATAAAGTCAAAAGCCTGTTTACCTCAGGGGTACGGAGTTCTATCTCGTTAACAACACCTGTAGTGCTATCAACAAGTCTGAATTTCACACGGTGTCTCTGCGGCTGATCGCTTTTATCTGCTAGAGGCGACCAGCGAAAAATTTTCTGGATCGGTTGAAAACATACGATCTGTACCTTTGATTTAACCTCTGCTCGCGGAATAAATTCCGCTCCTACAGGTGACACTAGTCTGGAGCGGTTTGCAAACCGCAATGCCACGCCCGCACAGGCTTTCGTCGACAGATAAAAACTTTCATCATTTATTTTTGTCGCCGGGTACGAAGCTACCACAAAATGAGCCATGAGTAACCAGGGCACCTCTGAACAAGCCCTGTCGGACACTGCGCGACATACAAAAAACAAAAACGCCTCTTTGCGCCCTTAGCGGCAAATATACTTCCGACACTTCAACTCTTGCCCCCTTTATTCCGGGTCAGGCTTTATCTAACACACCATCTTCCAGCGTATAAACCGTATCCATCTTCTCTGCGATATTAAGATCATGTGTCACGATCACCAGTGAGGTGTTGTATTCTTTATTCAGGTTGATGATCAGATCTATCGCCTGCTCTGCATTTTTTCTATCCAGGTTACCGGTAGGTTCATCGGCAAAGATACAATCGGGTTGATGGACCAGTGCACGGGCGATCGCCGCACGTTGCCGCTCACCACCAGACAACTCACTGGGTTTATGATGCAGCCGTTTTTTGAGGCCGACATCTTCCAGTACCTTCTCCGCTTTCTGCGTTATCTGCTCTACCGAGCCACCACCTATCAATAAGGGCATAGCGACATTTTCTAACGCCGTAAATTCGGGTAACAGGTGATGGAACTGATAGATAAAACCAAAGTGTTGATTCCTCAGCGTACAGCGTTTCCTCTCGGTCAACTTGTGCACATCTGCATCATTTAATAATACCTGCCCACTGGTCGGTTTATCCAGGCCGCCCAGTATGTTCAGCAACGTCGTTTTGCCTGAACCGGAGGTACCGATGATGGCGGAGGTTTCACCCCTGTCTAATGCGAAGCTGATATCCGTCAGTACATGCAGGTCTTCTCGCATTCCATCGTGATAGTTTTTTGCGATATTGTTAGCTTTCAACATAATGATTATTCGTAACGTAAGGCTTCAGCCGGTAAGGTGCGTGATGCACGCCAGGCAGGGTAGATGGTAGCGAGAATGGTGACAGAAAAAGCCGATAATGCATAGGTCACCACTTCGCTGACTTTGACATCAGCAGTGATATCACTGATGTAGTAGACATCACTGGGCAGAAAATCAGTATGGAATAACTGTTCTAACCAGGAGACGATCTCGAATACGTTCAGGGCGACGGGCACACCCGTTCCGACACCGATCAAGGTACCGAAAAAGCCGATGAATGCTCCCTGGATGATGAAGATGGTCATGATGCTGGAAGGCCGCATGCCCAGTGCTCGCAGGATAGCGATGTCCGATTCTTTGTCCGTCACTGTCATCATCAGAGTAGAGACAATATTTAATGCCGCGACAGAGACCATCATCAGCAAGATGATGAACATCACGGTTTTCTCGGTCTGCAATGCTCTGAAGAAATTTTTATGTTGTTTCGACCAGTCCCTCACCCAGAAATCTTCACCAAAATCATTCTCGATCTTTCGGGTGATACGTGGTGCTTCAAAAAGATCGGTAAGTTTCAGACGGACACCGTTGATCTTGCCTTTATAGCTGAACAGCTTCGATGCATCCTGCAGATGTATATAGGCCATAGCCGAGTCATACTGGTGCATGCCGACCTCGAATACACCGACCACACGAAAACGCCGTAACCGGGGCATGACACCGACAGCCGTTATGCTTGCCTGAGGAGTGATTACGGTTATTCGATCACCTTCATAGACACCGAGGGTATTCGCCAGCTCACGTCCGATGACGATGCCATACTCACCCGCTTTTAGATCAAACAGGCTACCGGATATCATCTTTGATTCGACCAGTGATACCTTGCTTTCCATCTCTGGCTCGATACCACGGATCAGAGAACCGCTGACACGCCGCCCATTGGACAGCATGACTTCCTTACGTATATAAGGTGCAGCAGCGATGACCTCATCATCTTTTTCAGCTTTTTCCAGTACTGCCTGCCAGTCTCGCAGGTATCCATCAAAACCGCTTATGGTGGCATGGGAAGTCATGCTCAGAGTTCGGTCACGTAACTCATTACCGAACCCATTCATAACAGACAATACGACGATAAGCGAGAAGACCCCTAACGCGACACCGGCGATGGAGATGAAAGCGATGAATGAAACAAAGTGGTTTTTTCGTTTAGCGCGCGTATAACGTAAACCGATAAATAATTCTTTAGGTTGAAACATGATCAGGCTACAGGGAGGCTCGGCTATAAACAGTAATAGATTCAGTTTTCATTTTTTCTCACAGGTCGATTCTTTTTAGTCTTATCAGGTTTAAAAACCCGTATTGGAATGGCATCGCTGCCTATTTTTTATTGATAAGTCTCTTCTCAGATAAATCATCTATCAGTAATCTGGTCAGCTCAGGAATAACAGCGCTAACAGACTCGGGGGAGAATGTACGCGTCCGTGCAGACCAGACCAGTTCCTCCGACTCCACATCATATAGATTCGATTCGATGGTATAGGTCTTGTGCATGGAGTAATACCCGGGTGACTGCACATATGAATTAACATGCGGATAATAACTGTACAGGCCACTGAAATACCCACCACCGTAGACCGGTATGTAATCCACCGAAGGTCTATATACCACTTCTTCATCGACAGCGACCATATGGGTCACCAGCACAGTATCGATACCCTTCCCCTGTATCGCTTTACTCACGGTCACACGATTAATTTTGTTACTTCTTATCAGCTTGTAACTGGCTTCAGCATCGACCCCTCTTACTCCAAGTTCTTCGACAAAGTGATCCTCATAAGCCCTTCGGGTCTGTTCGACTTCACTTACACCGATAATCAGGAGGTGAGCATAAGATCGGTTAATGCCCGGATCGACCCATGACTGAGAAATTTTTGTATTCGTACATGATGCTATTAATATTGCATTACTCATTAAAAGCAGCAGTAACATTGTTTTTTCGAGCTGTCGCTTCAAAAAATGCATAGCACCTTCATTCTCGTGGTCAGAGTCACCTATCTAGCCACCACTTTCTCGTCGAAGCAGGAACCAGGATACCGGCATGATAACAACTGCTCGCCATAATACAATGTAAATCCTTCCCTGACCTGCAGAACATGCAGCAGGTTCCGTTATTCTTTTAATACCCCATCATCATATAACCGACCGATGAGCAGGTCACTAACCTCGGTAATAACCTGATCGATGGATTCTGGAGCAACACTTTGGGTCTGCACCGACCACACGAGCTTTTTCGATGCCACATCGTAGAAATCACTCTTGAGCCCGATAATTTCTGCACTGTTAGAACGCCCTCTGACTGAAATCAGCGTATCCGACATCATGAGGTTTTCGACATTACCTGAATAACCCATATCGATGGGCGATTCACTGACCTGTATCTTTGAATCGGCAAGGATCAGGTAGGTCACCAGGACAGAATCGATATCGGTACCCCTGATCGCATGAACCACCGTTTCCCTGTTCAGCTTTTGTTTACTGCTTATAAGTTCATAACTGGGTATCGCTGTAATATTTTTCTTCTTTAGTTCCGAGACAAAATATTTTTCATAGATACGCCGGGTCTGCTGGCTATCGGCTATCGCCAGGATCATCGGATGCTCATAGGTTCCATTCAAACCTTCCTCTACCCAGTCTTCGGTTATGCTCGTGCTGGCGCAGGATGTAATGGACAGACATAACATCAAAATGAATGGATACGGGTTCTTGATACGTACGATAGACATTATTACACTCTCTTAGCTCTATATCTCTTAAAACAATTCCAGTCTCTCTAAAAACCAGTAACTACCGACGATGGCGATAATGATGGAACCGGGAACGACGACAAGCTTTCGATACTGCTGATAATCCTTAAACCAGACCCTGAGCAGCAAAAAAGCTGTCGATATCACTGTGAGCTGACCCAGTTCAACACCGACATTAAAGCTGATCAATGCTGTCGTAAAATCATTTTTAGGCATACCAAAATCGGACAGCACACTGGCAAAACCTAATCCATGTAACAGACCAAACAGGAATACCAGGACCAGCCGGCTGTTATGAAGCTTGCCAGCATAGACATTTTCCACGCCCACATAAGCGATCGACAGAGCGATCATCGGCTCTACGACATTAGCCGGTAATTCTACTACGTTATTCATCGACAGACCTAATGTAATCGTATGTGCCACGGTAAACATGGTGATCTGCGATAATAATGGCCGCCAGTGCGTAGACAATAAAAACAGGCCTAATATGAACAGGATATGATCGAGTCCTCTGGGCACAATGTGCGCGATACCTAATGTGATGTAGGAAGCTATAACCTCGCTAACGGGTGGTCTGGCGATGATTTCAGTCAATGAAAATGACTGGCTTTTCTCATTATTTCTGAGCCATTGCCATTGTGACCAGTGCCATTGATCATTTTTTTTGTCTATCTGTCTGACCCGGACCGCATTATCACCAAATTTTGCTGGATAATACCATTGCAACGCCACCGCAGAATCTGGCAGTACACCGCTTAGCCGTATCACACTGATACGCGGAACTTTGGTATACCCTTTGGGTGGGATATCGATAGACTCTATGGTCAATGATACCGGACTATCTCCCTCACTATCGCCTTCAGCATGCTCTGCAAGGATAGAAATAGATTGCAGGAAGGCCTGTTTGAAATGCTCGAACGCCTGCTGCAGCTCATCCGCAGACATCTTGCGCAATACATCATATTCGGCTGCATTGGGAGCATCCCGGGTATTTTTATACTGCGCATTGATCCCTGTTAACAGGGCTTCGATACTGGCACGGATCTCGACATCTATCGCTCTTTCTTCATTGACGTTTATTTCGATAAGTGCCGGTTTGACTACATCAGCAAAAACCGGAGCACAGAAAAGGATACCGAGAACTAATATGAACAAATTTTTTTTCATGTCGCGCGAATCTTACACAAAATCCTATGTGTAGATAATAACTTTTTGAATATATCCGCCCGAGGTCCGTCTTAATACCGTATTAAATATTTACCGGTTAATCCGCATAACTCTGGCCTTTATTTCGTTATTTGCGTATTATTTATGATTACTCATAAATAAGTGTATTTATTCGAAAAAACCAGGTAGAAACACGAATAGAGCATGATAAAAATACCGATAAGATACAGCAAAACCACCATACGAGGATAACCATGCCAACAATCGATCGTCGAACTTTTATGAAACTCATGGGATTAAGCGCTGCCGGTGGCACAGGATTATTAGCCGCCTGTAGCGATAAGGGTAAAGCGCCTCCCCCCACTCCTCCAGCAGCAAAAACAACTGCCATAACTGCAGATGATCTCTACGACCTACCGATGCAGGGTAATGTCCGAATATTGCACACCACGGATTTTCATGCACAGTTACAACCGGTTTATTTCAGGGAACCCAATGTCAACCTGGGTGTGGGTGGTGCTTTTGGCCGACCGCCTCATCTGGTCGGTAATAAATTACTGGAAGCCATGGATCTCAAAACAGATACTCCCGAATCCTATGCCTACACCTATCTGGATTTTGAAAAAGCGGCTGCCAAATATGGCAGGACAGGTGGTTTCCCGCAGATGAAAACCCTGCTGGATAGATTACGCAAACAGGCTGGTGGGCAGCAGAATACCATCACTCTGGATGGTGGTGACCTATGGCAGGGATCAGGAACCTCACTGTGGACACGTGGTGTCGATATGGTGGAAGCATCCAATATACTCGGTGTCGATGTCATGGTCGGCCACTGGGAATTCACCTATAAGGAAGATGAAGTATTAAATAATGTCGCACTCTTCAAAGGCGATTTTATCGGTCAGAACGTTCGGGTAAAAGAAGATTCCCTGATGGATGATAAATACACCGAGCTGGTAGACAGGCATGAGGGTCGAGGTATCTATGATGAAGATGCGGGGTTTGCATTCCAGCCCTACGTGATCAAAGAGATCAACGGCTCAAAAGTCTGTATCGTCGGCCAGGCATTCCCTCGAACAGCCAATGCCAACCCGCCTGAATTTTTCCCTGACTGGTCATTCGGCCTGCGTGAAGACGATATGATCGAGATGGTAGAAGCTATCCGAGAAGAAGAGAAACCTGATGTCATCGTTCTCCTGTCACATAATGGCATGGACGTAGACATCAAGATGGCAGAGCGTGTCCCCGGTCTTAATGCAGTGTTCGGTGGTCACACCCATGATGGTGTACCTAAACCTATCAAAGTCAAAAATGTCGAAGGTCATGAATGCTGGGTCACCAATGCAGGCTCCAACGGTAAATTCCTCGGTGTCATGGATTTTGATATCGCTGACGGTAAGATAAAAAGTATGAATTACAATATGCTGCCGATCATCTCTGACATGCTAGATGCTGACAAAGAGATGCAGGCTTACATCGATCAGATGCGCAACACGGTCTATGATGAAAAGATCGTAGAGAGTCGTGCCAGCAAGATGTTTTATAACAAAACACGCGTCGGCAAAACCTTCGACGAGATCCTGACAGAAAAGCTGGCCATCGCCGACCGGCTGTTATACCGCCGTGGCAACTTCATGGGTACCTGGGATCAGGTTCTGTGCAATGCGTTACGTGAAGAATTTGATGCCGATATCGCGATGTCAGCCGGTGTCCGTTGGGGCACGACCACGTTGAAAGGTGACTGGATAACCATGGAAGATGTGATGACACAGTGTTCCATGACTTACGGTGAGACCTATGTCACCGAGATGAAAGGAAAAGACCTCCTGAATATCCTCGAACAGGTTGCCGATAATCTGTTCGACCCCGATCCTTATCTACAGTCCGGTGGTGACATGGTGCGTGTTGGTGGTATGGATTACACCATGAACCCATCAAAACCGTTATACGAACGCATTACCGATGCACGCCTGGACAACGGTCATCTGATCGAAGCCGACACGACTTACAAAGTTGCCGGATGGGCACAGGTGAGTCGCACCCCCGATGGTCGTCTGATGTGGGATGTAGTACGTGATCATATCGTCAGGAACAGAGATAAAGACAACATTCTTAAGATAGCGAAGATCAATCACCCCAAACTGGTCGGTGTCAATGATAATCCTGGCATTGCTGATTATCCGGGGGAGACGGCTTAATCGTCTGGATCTGGCACCATCTGATGTGATCCTGGCTTTCTTACAGGAGAGATCGCGGTTTGCAAACCGCTCCTACGAGAGGGGCGTACTTGTAGGAGCGGAATTTATTCCGCGATGCGACACTTGTCGGTTTAACCAACACGAATAATATTCGCACACACAAGCAAAAAGACACCAGGCCTCGCAGTTAATTCTTCGAGGCCTTTTTCCTGTCAAAATAAGCACGCAACAACATCAACGCCAGAAATATAAAAGTATAAAACATCGGCTCGGCGTAATCCGCTTTCAGTGACCAGATAAAATGCACCACCACTAACATCGGGATCACATAAACAAGCTTGTGCAAGGTCAACCACCTTTTCTTCAGACGAC
>DROB01000341.1 GCA_011321985.1 Gammaproteobacteria bacterium
AAGCCTCATAATCGACGAGCAGGTTTTCTGTGTCATTACTCTCGATGTTTAACTCATTAGTGATAGTCAGATTGCTCGACCATAGACTCTGTGCTTTCTGATTCAGGTGAGCGTTTGTCGGTAACGGCTGACCGTGGATCAGATTAAAAAGGTTCTGATCACGTGTTTCAAACGGGTTGTAATGGATGCTATCCGGTGAGGCATCTAGACGGACAGGCGAAAATAACAGGAACGCACTAAAAATCAGCGTGCATAAAAAAGCACTGTGAGTGTGTTTACTCACAGTGCTCTTCAGCATTCTGAAGTCAGTTATCAGAATGTTGTGTCCACGGCGGACGGTACATCACAAAAGCCAGTTTGGCTGGTGTGCTTATTTAAGACCTGAGAAATAAGCTGCAATGTTAGCGATATCTGCATCAGTCAAAGGTGCAGCCATAGCATTCATTGTTGGGTCAGTACGGCTCTTGTCCTTGAAGGCTTTTATCTGTTTTGCCAGATAAGCTTCTTTTTGGCCAGCAAGGTTAGGGTAAGTAGGCACTGCACTTATACCTTTTGCGCCGTGACAACCCGCACAGGAAGCCGCTTTGGCCTGACCAGCAGCAGCATCTCCACCAGCAAATGCAATGTTTGCGCTAGTAGCAAGTGCTACTGCAGATATAACAGCTAAAATTTGACGTTTCATAGGTATCTCCTAAGTTATATTTAATTATTAAGGCCAGATCAATAACTGAATCGGCTGTTATAAAACGGCATTAATATGTTTAAAGCTTTTTAAAATCAGCAGGTTACTGAAAAAAATAGCTCGACTGATTTTGTGAGCGAAAGATATTACCTTAAAATCCGCTAATATTCCATATCACTAATGAACAGGGTGTATCACTCCGGGGTCAGAGATAACGCCCGGCACTAGCGACCGTGATGACCAGCAGGCCGATCAGGGTATTCAGTCCCACCAGTTGGCGGATCTGGTTGAGTTGTGCACCGGCCAGTGGATAATCCTGGATGATGACAGCCTGTTTCAGCCGGCGATAAGGCGAGAAATAAACATGCAGGTAAATGATGACCATCAGCCATCCGCCACCGTGCATGATGTGGATGTGCGTACCAGCACTGGCAAAACCACCAAAATAGCTGAACAACATCCAGTAACCGGTTGCCAGTATTACTCCGATACTTAACCATACCCAGACAAAAAACCGGCGAAACACCTGTACCCATAATTCGAGGCGTAATGGGGGTTCAAGCACCTGGGCGGCAGCAGGGCGCAGTGCGTTGTAGGCAAAGAACATTCCACCGACCCATATCACGGCAGCCAAAAGATGAAAAGCGATACTGTAGAACATGATTTTAATCCGATAGCGATAAATAGAATATGCATCATAATGGTGCAGTGCAAGGTCTGTAAATAGGCCACTATAAATACCTTGTGGAGTCATTTGCTCCAATGATGTAAAATGCGCGGCTTTTCAAGACAGTACACTCAAGAGGTTTTACCATGGCAGATTTTAAAATAGCTCCATCTATACTTTCAGCAGATTTTGCGATGTTAGGCCCTGAGGTGGACAATGTGCTCGCGTCCGGCGCAGATATCGTGCACTTTGATGTGATGGATAATCACTACGTTCCTAATCTCACTATCGGTCCGCTGGTCTGTGAGGCGTTGCGTAACCACGGTGTCACTGCCGATATCGATGTACATCTGATGGTGAAGCCGGTCGACCGTATCATTCCTGATTTTGCTAAAGCCGGGGCGACTTATATTACGTTCCATCCTGAAGCCAGCGATCATATCGACCGCAGCCTGCAGCTTATCCGTGAATCAGGTTGTAAATCCGGCCTGGTTTTTAACCCGGCAACACCATTGAGCCATCTGGATTACGTGATGGATAAAGTAGACATGATCTTACTGATGTCGGTAAACCCGGGATTTGGTGGCCAGTCTTTTATTCCTTCGACACTGGGCAAGTTACGTGAAGCACGCAAGATGATCGATGACTCCGGTCTGGATATCCGCCTCGAAGTGGATGGCGGCGTTAAGGTCGATAACATCTGCGAAATCGCACAGGCCGGTGCCGATACCTTTGTTGCGGGTTCTGCCATCTTCGGTGCAAAAGGTGCTGATGATGCTAACGACTATAATACGGTTGTTGCAGCGATGCGTGCTGAACTGGCTAAGGCTTAAAAAGCAGTTGACCGCAGAGGCGCGGAGATGTAGAGAAAAACATATTTATATTTTTTGATACTGTGAATAGAATGCGGAAATCTTCATATGCGACGGTGTTGCCTGCATAAAAATCACGCTCTATTCGCTTTCCTCTGCGTCTCCGCGCCTCTGCGGTAATATTTTTTTAACCTGATGATGATAAATAAAAAGTTGAAGCCATGATAGAACGCCCCGAAATGGTCCTGATCGATGTCGATGGTACCCTGGTAGACAGCGTCCCGGATCTGGCTTTCTGTGTCGATGAGATGCTGAAACAGCTCGATATGCCGGTACGCGGTGAAGCCAGTGTGCGACACTGGGTAGGTAACGGTGTAGAACGACTGGTCAAACGTGGCCTGATCAATGCACTTGATGGCGAACCCGATACAGCTCTATACGACAGGGCACTGCCCATCTTTCGTGAGCTGTACGCGGAAAATACCTCGGTTCGTAGCTGTTTATATGAGGGTGTGCCAGAGGCTATGGAATTTCTGAAAACCACGGGCGTAAAAATTGGCTGTGTTACCAACAAAGCCAGTGAGTTCACCCTGCCCATCCTGAAAGACCTGGGTATCAGTGATTATTTTGAGACGATATTATGCGGGGATATGGTGGAGCGTAAAAAACCTGATCCCCAACCATTGCTCATGTCTGCAGGGAAGCTGGGTGTTTCCCCTCAGGCATCGATGATGCTGGGAGACTCCATGAGCGATGTTAAGGCCGCACGAGCAGCTGAGTTTTCGATCATCTGTATGTCTTACGGTTATAATCATGGAGAGGATATCCGTGATTATGATCCGGATGCTGTCGTTGATTCTATGGCTGAAATCAAAGATATCATAGACTGGTAATTTTGCCGTTCATCAGGATTATCTCTGCTGGAGGGCTAGAACAATAGCGCAACATGCACTATTATTCAGACATGAACATTATTTTCAGACAGATCGAGGCGAATAAACACTGGCGATGGTAAAGCGCAATGCTTGCTCTAATCGTAAAGCCTTTTATAAAGGCGGTGTCGTCTTAAATATTATGTCTGGAAAAAACAATGTCTGTTGAAAAAATACACAATCCAAAACTGTCTGAAATTTCACGCGAAGGTTTCAATCGTGTACCGCTAGTACGTGAAGTGCTGGCTGATCTGGATACCCCCCTGAGTACCTACCTGAAGCTGGCAGATGCGCCGTATAGTTACCTGTTCGAATCAGTACACGGTGGCGAAAAATGGGGGCGTTATTCCATAATAGGCTTACCTTGCAATAAAGTTATCAAGATTTCCGGACAGGAGATTTCTGAATATGAGGATGCGCAATTAGTAAATCAGCAAACCGTTGCTGATCCACTGCAATGGGTCGATGATTATCAGGCGCAGTTCAAGGTCTATGAAGATGCGAGCTTGCCACGTTTCACCGGTGGCCTGGTCGGTTACTTCGGTTACGAAACCATCACCTATATCGAGAAGCGTCTGGCAAGAACAGAGCGGGTGAAACCTGACCCGTTACAGACCCCCGATATTTTATTGATGGTATCGGAAGAAGTCGTGGTGTTCGACAATCTTTCAGGTAAATTATTTATCATCGTGCACATAGACCCGGGCATGGAAGGTGCTGAACGTGGCGGTGAGATGCGCCTGCAGCAAATCGTAGATGCATTGAGAAAGCCTTTGCCGGAAAAAGCCCCTCATACCAGTCACTCGGTCAATGAAGAGGATTTTGTCTCTGGTTTTACCGAAGCCGGTTATAAGGATGCGGTTAAAAAAGCCAGACAATATATCGTCGATGGTGACATCATGCAGGTGGTTTTATCACAGCGTCTAACCATCCCGTTTACGGCATCACCACTGGACCTGTACCGTGCTCTGCGTATGCTGAACCCCTCCCCCTATATGTATTACCTGGATCTGGATGATTTTCACATCGTGGGGTCTTCACCGGAAATCCTGGTCCGACTGGAAGATGATCAGGTCACTGTCAGGCCGATTGCCGGTACTCGACCAAGGGGTAAAAATGAGGAGGAAGATGTCGCTCTTGAAAGAGAACTGCTGGCTGATCCGAAGGAGCTGGCCGAGCATCTGATGTTGATCGATCTGGGGCGTAATGATGCGGGTCGTGTGAGCAAGACATCGACGGTAGAACTGACCGACAGGATGATCGTAGAACGCTATTCCCATGTGATGCATATCGTTTCAAATGTGACGGGCGAACTCAGGGAGGGGCTGAGTGCAATGGATGTTCTCCGCGCTACCTTCCCGGCGGGTACGGTCAGTGGTGCGCCCAAGATTCGAGCCATGGAAATTATCGATGAATTCGAACCTGTAAAACGCGGTATTTATTCTGGCGCGGTGGGTTACCTGTCATGGAATGGCAATATGGATACGGCAATAGCGATACGTACCGCAGTTATCAAGGATAATCACCTGTCCATACAGGCGGGCGCAGGTATCGTCTATGACTCCGTGCCAGAAAATGAGTGGGCGGAGACCATGAATAAAGCACGTGCGATATTCCGTGCGGTATCGTTAGCGGAAGCCGGACTGGATTCCATCGGTAAAAATTCAGACCAGTAACACGTTCAGTAAAAATGCGGATATTAAAATTATTTGTATGGTTGTCGCTCGTTATTGCGGGCAATGTCTCGGCGAAGGTGGCACCAGAACAGGTTGCGATAGTGGTAAACAGTGGTGATGCCGAGAGCAGGTTGATTGCCGGATATTATAGAGAAAAACGTGCTATTCCACTGCAGAATATAATCGAGATCAGTTTTCCAGGTAGTAGAGATGTTATCAGTGAAAAAGATTTTTCACACATCTATCAGCAGGTGAAAGAACAGACTCCTGATACAGTACAGTATTATGCACTGGCATGGCGTAAACCCTACAGGGTAGGGTGCATGTCGATAACTTCAGCTTTTGCCTTCGGTTTCGATAAAGCCTTCTGTGCGCAGGGTTGTAAGCGCACACGGCGAAGTGCGTATTATAATTCGGATAGTATGTTACCGGCTCAGGAGTTAAATATTTATCCAACGATGATGCTGGCAGGCAGTTCGTTACAGCAGGTTTATGCCATGATAGATCGAGGTGTGGCTGCCGATAATACGAGGCCGAGAGCAACGGCATATCTGATGCGTACTACGGATAGAGCGAGAAATGTGCGTGCACGACGTTACGATGTCATCGAAGAATTATTGTCAGACAATATCAGGATAAGTCAGGTTAAAAATGATGTGCTGGAAAATAAGGATGATGTTATGTTCTATTTTACCGGGTTGGTGAAAGTAAGAAAGCTTGATAGTAATACCTATCTCCCGGGTGCTATCGCCGATCACCTGACCTCCAGTGGAGGACGATTATACGGCGGTCGGCAGATGAGTCTGTTGCGTTGGCTGGATGCGGGTGCGACTGCCAGTTATGGTACGGTAGTAGAACCCTGTGCCTTTACCCAGAAATTTCCTAACCCGGCTATCGTGATAGAACGTTATACTAACGGTGAATCTCTGATCGAAGCATACTGGAAAAGTGTTGCCTGGCCTGGCCAGGGTGTGTTCGTCGGCGAGCTGATGGCTTCACCTTACATGGCTTTCTCAAAATAAAAAAATGTAGAAACAAAGATGTTATTAATGATAGATAATTATGATTCGTTCACCTATAACCTGGTGCAATACCTGGGGGAGCTGGGTGCGGATGTCGAAGTGCGCCGTAATGATGAGATTACGCTGGACGAAATAGCTGCGATGAAACCTGAGAGATTGATGATCTCTCCGGGTCCTTGCACGCCGGATGAAGCCGGTATCTCCATGCGGGCGATATCGACGTTTGCAGGAAAGATTCCTATATTGGGGGTCTGCCTGGGGCATCAGAGTATCGGTCAGGCATTTGGTGGAAAAATCATTCATGCAAGAGAGATCATGCATGGTAAAACATCGGATATCTACCACAGAGATGGACATATATTTTCGGGTTTAAAAAATCCGTATGTTGCGACGCGTTATCACTCACTGGTCATAGAAAAGGAATCTCTGCCTGAATGTCTGGAGGTTACGGCCTGGACAGAAACTGAAAATGGTGAGATGGATGAGATCATGGGTGTGCGTCATAAAACGATGAATATAGAGGGTGTACAGTTTCATCCGGAATCGATTTTGACCGAACACGGTCATGATCTACTCAATAATTTCTTGAACTCTAAATAGATTCGTGGACATATAAATGCCTATGACGATGCAGGCGGCGATCAAGGCCGTAACGGAAAGACGTGATCTAAGTACTGACGATATGACCGAAACCATGCGTCTGATTATGACCGGTGAAGCAACGCCCGCACAGGTGGGTGGTTTCCTGATCGGTCTACGTATGAAAGGTGAGACGATCGATGAGATCGCTGCGGCTGCGGGGGTGATGAGAGAGCTTGCCAGCAAGGTTGAGGTAGATAAGCAACACCTGGTCGATACCTGTGGTACGGGTGGTGATTCCTCTGGCAGTTTTAATATCTCCACCGCCAGCGCCATCGTCGTTGCCGCTGCGGGAGGCAAAGTAGCCAAACACGGTAATCGATCTATCAGCAGTAAATCAGGAAGTGCCGATGTGCTCGAAACAGCGGGTGTGAATCTCGAGATAAGCCCCGAGCAGGTTGCCGATTGTGTCAATACCATCGGTGTCGGTTTCATGTTTGCCCCGCTGCACCACAGTGCGATGAAACATGCGATCGGACCAAGGCGTGAGATGGCGGTACGGACTATCTTCAACGTACTGGGTCCATTGACCAATCCTGCCGGTGCGCCAAACCAGGTGCTGGGTGTTTTCAGCCAGCAGCTAGTCGAGCCACTGGCCCATGTACTACAACGCCTGGGCAGTGAACACGTGCTGGTCGTTCATGCTGAAGATGGCATGGATGAGATAAGTATCGCCTCGCCGACAGCTGTCGCAGAACTGGTTCAGGGGGAAGTGAAAACATACGAGGTGCAACCTGAAGACTTCGGTATGTCACGTGCGGATCTCGAACAGATACGTGCGACAGATTCTGCACATAGTCTGGAGATCATAAAAAAGGTTTTTGATGATACGGATGGACCGGCAAAAGATATCGTCTGCCTGAATGCAGGTGCAGCGATCTATGCGGCAGGGTTAACTGAGTCACTGGCAACTGGTGTCAGAAGAGCACAGGACGTTATTGCCAGTGGTTCGGTGAGGGAAAAATTTGCACAGTTAATCGCGAAGACGAATGAAAGATGAAGAATAAAACGCCTGATATCCTGGTCAAGATACTGGATCGTAAACGTGAAGAGATCAATGCGCGTGCGCACAAGGTTTCTATCGAAGAACTAGAACGACAGTGCAGGAATGCTGATACCGTGCGTGGTTTCATCCGTTCGATAGAGCATAAAATTAAAAATAACCAGCCAGCGATTATCGCCGAGATAAAAAAAGCATCGCCGAGTAAAGGCTTGTTACGAGAAAATTTTGAGCCTGCCGCTATCGCCAGAAGTTATGCTGAACATGGTGCCGCCTGTTTATCCGTATTGACGGATAAAGACTACTTTCAGGGCGATGAAGCTTATCTGAAACAGGCGAGAGCTGCCTGTCAGCTCCCCGTCATACGTAAGGATTTTATCATCGACCCTTATCAGGTTTATGAGGCTCGGGCGATAGATGCTGATTGTATCCTGTTGATTGTCTCTGCCCTGGATGACGTGACCCTGCAGGTACTGCTTGATCTCGCGCATCAACTCGGAATGGATGTACTCATGGAGGTGCATGATGAAGATGAGATGCAGAGGGCGTTATCGACGGGTGCCCGTTTGATCGGGATTAATAATCGTAACCTGCGAACTTTTGATACGTCGTTGGATACTACACTGAAAATGCTGGATAAGGTAAACGAGGATCATATACTGGTGACCGAGTCAGGTATCCATACGCCTGATGATGTTCGGTTGATGCGTGATAACGGGGTTGGTGCGTTTCTGGTTGGGGAGGCGTTTATGCGGGCGGATGACCCAGGGGAGAAGTTGGCGGAGTTGTTTTTTTCTTTTTCTTGATATTGGCTTTTTTCTTTTTTTAATATTTACTTCTTCTTCTTTTATTCAGGCATTGTGGGTCTCGCCAGTGGGGCGAGACCCACAATGCCTGAATAAAAGAAGAAGTAACTATGAATAAAAGAAAAAAGCAAGATACCAAAACACAGCAAAACCCAACAGAAAAATGCCAGATCAACGTGTCCCAAACACGACGATAGTCTTACCGTGCGCCGTAATCAGATCTTCATCTTCCAGTTCTTTCAGAACACGTCCCGCCATCTCCCGTGAGCAACCAACCATCTTGGCCAGATCCTGGCGGGTGGTCTTTATCTGCATACCGTCGGGATGGGTCATCGCATCAGGTTCGGCACTAAGTTCCAGTAGACAGTGGGCGATACGGCCTTTCACATCAAGGAATATCAGGTCACGAACCTTCTGGCTGGTTTTTCTCAGGCGATTGAATATCTGGCCGGTCAATAAGAACATGACAGCAGGGTCTTCACTGACGATCTGTTTGAACTGGGCGTAACTGATCTCGGCGATGGTGCTATCGCTGCGTGAGATGATACGTGCAGTACGTTTACCATCGTCACCCGTATCAAAATCGAATAAACCGGCCTCTCCAAAAAAATCACCCTGATTTAGCTGTGCGAGGATAATTTCTTCACCCGTTTCGCTCTCAGCCTGTACGCTTACCGAGCCCTCAATGATATAGTACAGGCTGTTTGAAACATCGCCTTCATGGATGATGATCTTTTTTGAGCCGTAAGATTTTCTATGTGAAAATTTTAGTAGATGTTCTAATGAAGGGTTGAGTGTTGGAATCTCTCTAACTATGCTCATTACGGTTGCCGGTAGTGTTTCA
>DROB01000342.1 GCA_011321985.1 Gammaproteobacteria bacterium
CCGTGCTCTATACAGCTTTACCAATACTTCAGGCAGTGACCGAACACTCGACAATGTTATGATCGGCGGCAACCTTGGTTCAGATGAAACGACACTGGTACAGGCAACAAGCGATGCAGATAGTACGCTGGAAGACAGTGATCTCTGGTTTATTACCAGTAATACCGCTTCCGGCATCGACCCGGACCCTACGAAACCAGCAGACACACCCGTAGTGACAATATCGCGCAATGGAACGGGTGCAGCATCAGTTCCCACCAACGGTTTTATTGTCGGCGGTACTACAGACAGTTTCGCTAATCGGTACACTATCACCGTTCCAGCCAATTCAACTGCGCGGATACTGGTTTTTGCAGAGATCAACAAAACCATTTCCGATGCCAAGACCTGTGCCAAGGATTTTGAAACCCTCGACGATGCATCCAATGCAGGTCTGTTAACCGGTTTAACCGCACAGCAGCAGATCGAGATCGTAAATTACGATACAGCCAGCGGAACCTCTACCGTCTCTTCCTGCATCCATACCGGTAGTAGTGGTGGTGGAAATAACGGTGGAGGTAACTCTGGTGGCAGCTCTGGTGGTAGCTCATCCAGCACTGGAAGCAAAAGTACAGGCGCATTAAGCCCGTCCGGTATCGCCGCCCTGCTCGGTCTGCTCACCCTGACCCGTGTGCGTAGAAAGAAAAAAGCATGATTTACCAGAAAGATGTCGCGCACCGTCTCTGGTTGGAATACATTTACTACTGGCTATAATTTAAACGCCCTGGCATCGCGGATTACCATCCGCTCCTACGATGGATGAATCTCGCCTGTAGGAGCGGATGGTAATCCGCGATTGCCTGCAGAGAAAAACACAAACTCACGTCACCCCGCCCAGCACCAACTAACACCGAAACCAGACTGTTTTTTAAACACATATAACATTGCTGCCCCTCTAACGATGAGTGGCATAAATCGGCCAGAGGCATAAATCGGCCACCGATTCATGCTTCGGATAGTATGCTCATGATTAAACGCCTTATTCCGTAATCATTCAATGCGAACATCGACAAACTTTACGGGACAACGGTGAGCATACAAATTAAACTCCCTCACATGTCCCCTCCCTCCCATAAACAGGAAATTCTCGCATTGCTCGATGCCGGGGAATATGGCCCGGCTCTGCAACACGCACTCACCTGGCTGGATAGTTCTCCCGAAAACACAGATGCATTATATGTCTCTGGTTTAGCCTGTCTGTTCGTCGAACAATTTGACAAAAGTATTCAATACCTGGAACAGGCAAGCAAAAAAAATCCTGATAACGCTACCTGTATAGCAAACCTCGGCATCGCCTGCCTGCGTTCCGGCGATACCGGATCGGCAATCTCGTACCTGAAAAAAGCCATCGATAAACAACCGGACTATGAACTGGCTCGTTACAATCTTGGCAGCGCGTACATAAAAAACCAGCAGGCAGAGCTTGCCATCGAGCACTTTAGAATCCTTACGGAGAACCATCCTGACAGTGCCGAATATCTCTGTGCACTGGCCGATGCTACCCGGGAGACAGGCCAGTGGCTGCAATCGATAAAACTGTATAAAAAAACCCTGGCCATAGATACCGATCACAGTCGAGCCCACACCAATATGGGTCCGTTGATGATGCATCTTGGTCAACTGGATGATGCTGTCGAACACTGCCTCCGCGCCATCGAACTCGGCCCCGATCAGACACTGCCAAGAAAAAATCTTGGTGACTGTTACGTGCAGATGGAACAGCTCGATGAGGCTATGGATGCGTATGCCGATGCCTACCAGATAGATAGCAATAATGCCGAATTAGACGTTGCGATCGGAAATGTCTGGCTGGAAACCGCCGACCACGCCGAAGCCTCGTCATGGTTTCACAAAGCGCATCTACTGGATGAAGATAATATTCCCGCACTATGTGGTCTGGCACATATCGAGCGTGAGGCAGGCAACCTGCAACTGGCCCTCGACATACTGCAACCGTTACTGAAAAAAGATCCTGAAAATACCGAAGTCTTGCTGAATCTATCTGATACTTTATGGGATGACGGAGACGCTGAAGCAGCATTGCTGCATCTGAATACGGTCCTGAAACTGCAACCACAGCGCACCGCTATCTACGCAAAAACCGGACACATACTGTCATCGGCGGGTGACATAAAAGGCGCATTGGAGCAATACCGAACGGCACTGGCACAAAACCCGCACTGTATCCCGGCACTCAACGGTCTGGCCACGACGCAACGGGACAAACTGGAGAACAGATACTTCAATACCCTACAGGAACTGCTGAACCCAAAAACCAGAAATCAGCAACTGAAGCCAGGTGTGCTTGCCGCTCTACACAATGCTCTGGCTTTTTATTTCGATGGTAACCGACAGTTTGAAGCTGCTGCCAGCCACATGCAGCAGGCCAATCACTTTCAATGGCAGCATAAAAAAACACGTGGCTGGAAGTATGACATTCAGACTCATGAAGATCATGTCACAAAACTTATCGATACATTCACGCACGACTATTTTGAACGAATTAAAACATTTGGCAGTACAGACAATACACCCGTATTCATCGTCGCTATGCCTCGCTCTGGTACAACACTAACAGAACAAATTCTGGCACGGCATGAAAACGTTTTAGGTATCGGAGAGCGAAATTTTGCTTCACAATCACTAAACCAGTTTGCAGGTGTCAATAACGCGATAAATCTGGATCAGTTAAACGATATTACTCAATCAGCTATCGAACGACTTAGCCTGAATTATCTGAGCCGATTAAAAATCCTGAGTAAGCAGTCAAACAAAACCGGCATCACTCGTGTCGTCGATAAGATGCCAGATAATTACAGCTTGATCGGCTGGATTCTAACACTGTTTCCAAATGCCAAAATTATTCACCTCAAACGCGATCCTGCCGATGTAGCCTTATCTTGCTGGATGACGCAGTTTGGATCGATACGCTGGGCCTGCCATAAAGAACACATCAGTCATCGCCTGCAGCAATATCAACGCATCATGCAACATTGGCGTGATGTTATACCTGACCGGTTCATAGAAACCAGTTATGAGCAACTTGTGAAGCATCAAAGTGACGAATCGGCGCGGTTAATCGAATACATCGGTCTTGACTGGGATGAAGATTGCCTGAAATTCTACGAGTCTGACCGCTTGATTCGCACCGCTAGCATCACTCAGGTCAGGCAACCTATTTACAAGAAATCAGTCTGTCGCTGGAAAGCCTATCAACCCTATATATCCGATTTATTTAATGTCAAAAAGACAAGTTAAAACAAGAAAATGAGCATGTCCTGTGTTAAATACAGGTTTATTTCTACGCATCTATGCCATTCCTGACAAAAAGTGTCTATGTAATCTTTTTAATAAGCATAATTCCTTTATTTATCAATTAATTAACTAATTCAATTTATGCCATCATGACATATGACAACCGTCGAAACCATGGTAGATTGTCATGAAATATGAATTTGAAAGAGCGGTGGCAGGATATAACCTTTATTTTATCACCTAACCTTGAGCTACACTTAATCGACCAGGATAGATCAAATTTGAGTCTTAACCAGCCCGTTATGAAACGGGTGACACAAGATACTTTCGAGGCAATAATGAAAAAGTTACACATACCTAAACGAACTA
>DROB01000343.1 GCA_011321985.1 Gammaproteobacteria bacterium
GATATTTTGCATTTGTGCCGATCATCGCGGTGCTCATATTGAACATTCTCCTTTATGATGAAGGTGTTATATACCTGGTTTTATTAGGGCTGCAGATATCTTTTTATCTTCTCGCTCTATGTGGGAGGAGTCTGCAGGATAGTGAAAAAACCCCATTTTATTATGCGCTGCCATATTACTTCACTCTATTAAATCTGGCATGCATGCATGCTTTCTGGCGGTTCATAAAAGGCGAAAAACAAGTTGTATGGAAACCACGGACAGGTTGATGAAAAAAGTATTTTTTCTCATGGATTATTTTGGAAATCCTTATGCCGGAACAGAGGGGCAGCTATATGCCCTGGCGAGTGGTCTAAACGACAGAAATGTATGTATTGAGTTAGCAGTGTTTCGCAGTAGCAAATATGTTGACTCGGGGCTTTTCCCATGCAGGGTCAAAGTTCTGAATATAACCAGGATGTTTCACTTCATGACTTTTTTCCGGCTGATAAAGCTGGCGTTGTATTGTCGTCGTGAGAAGTATGAACTGGTGCATATCTTTTTCAATGATGCCTCTGTGGTCGCACCGATGATCCTGAGATTGTTTGGCCTGAAGCCAGTCGTGTCCAGGCGAGATATGGGGTATTGGTACAATGATAAGTTACTAAAGATCTTGCGTTGGAATGCTCGTTTTCTTCAAGGTTGTATCTGCAATAGCCATGCGGTAAAAAAAATAACCATAGAGAAGGAGCATATTGCAGAGCAGCGAGTACATGTGGTGTATAACGGATTACCATATGATAAAACGAGTGGCTTGAGTACGGACTATTGTATGAATCAGATCGGACTGGTTGCGAATATTCGTAAGATAAAAAGGATCGAAGACCTGATAAAGGCACTAAAGCTGGTGAGAGAAGAAGTTCCCGACGCGACTGTCGTCGTTGTAGGGGAAGGTGAAGCCGAACAATTGATGGCGTTGGCAGAAAAGTATGGCGTACGAGACGCTGTGGATTTTGTTGGTGCGCAGACGGACGTGTCCAGTTTTATCCGGAAGTTTCATGTTGCAGCATTGTGTTCGGAAACAGAAGGTCTGTCTAATGCGATTATGGAGTATATGGCACATGGGAAACCGGTGGTCTGTTCCGATGTGGGGGGGAACCCTGAACTGGTAACTCATGGTAAAAGTGGGTATCTATATCCTGTCGGTGATGTGGCATCGTTAGCCGAAAATATCCTCCTGTTGTTACAGGATGCCGAACGTACTGAAGCATTTGGGCGATCAGGTTATGAGAGAATAATAAGTCAATTCACACTGGAAAACATGGTAGATAATACGATGACTGTTTATCGTAATGTTTTAAATATCCCATGATTTGTGACCAGAACTAAAGATACCTTGAGATGAAGATATTGCACTTGATAGACAGTGGCGGGTTCTATGGTGCTGAAGCCGTTCTGGTTGAGCTGGTCAAGGAGCAGCGAAAACAGGGTCTGGATTCACATATATGCAGTATAGGGATACCGGGTGAAACAGAAAAACAGATAGAGGTGATTAGCCGGTCTGAAAATTTACCCGTCCATGTTTTCAGGATGAGGGCAGGGCCGAATATCATAGGCGCATTTAAAATACTGGCTTTTGCCAAAGATGCCCGATTTGATGTACTGCATTCACACGGTTACAAGGCAAATATACTGTTTGGTCTGATGCCGGAATCTATCCGCCAGATACACTTCGTGGTTACGCTGCATGGATGGACTTCGGTTAAGGCTTTTACGAGCATGTGGCTATATGAGAAGCTGGATGCTTTTTTATTGAAAAATCGTAAGATTATAGTGCTGGTTAGTCAGGCGATGCTCAGGCATCCTAACCTGCAGATGGTGCAGGAAAAATGCACTATCATCGAAAACGGGATTCAGTCGGATGTGCCGGTAATCTCTGAAGGTGAAGTAAAGCAGAAACTTATTGCTCTGAAAGAAGCCGGGAACCATATCATCGGTTCTATCGGTCGACTCTCATACGAGAAGGGGTATGATGCTTTGATTGAGGCATTTGCCCGGTGCGGTCAATCCCTGGTACTGGTGATCATGGGTGAAGGGCCTGAAAAAGATGAGCTGTGTCGAATCGCCAGAGCGCATGGCATCGCCGATCGAATCTTGTTCTTTGGCTATGTCGAACAGGCGGGTCAATTTATACCGATGTTCGATGTTTATGTTAATAGCTCAAGGACAGAGGGTACACCGATAACACTACTGGAAGCGATGAGGGCAAGAGTTCGCATCGTTGCGAGAGATGTTGGTGGTAACCGCCAGTTACTTGGTGATGGAAGTTGTGGTCTGATAGTCGAGGATGAGGGGCCTGACTCGCTGGCCAAGGCGATGATGAAAAGTCTGCAGGAAGGCGGTGAGTCAGTTAACAGGGCATACGAACTGTTTGCTGATCGGTATACTGTGGCTGTTATGTCGGATAAATATGCCGATGTCTACCGCAGGCTGTTGGGTTTCGATGCCGGGCATGAAGATTCGGATAATCTTTCCAGATGATCTGATAGTAGACAGAGTAGTTTTTAATAAATTGATAAGTGTTTTATTCAAAAAGATACTATATATAAGGACGTGCATCCATTGCACCGTTATTGAACAGGCCTGTTTGGCAGGGTCGGGAGTTAGGGTATGAAAGGTAATTTAAGACAACTAATAGTTATACTTTTTTTGTTTTCCGGTGGAGCGTCAGCTGTGCCAGCAGATGTCGTCGTTGATAACAGCCAGTTAGCAACAGGCAGGTTGACGATTACGGGGACAGGGTTCGGTGCCACGGGTGCGGAAGTTATTATGTATGACAGGTTTGAGTCTGATACTGCCAAGGCAGGTGATATTGTCCCGCTCGCTGCTTCGGATATAGGGGCCTGGAATGCATATGGTGGTAGCACTGGTCAGTTCCCGCCATTGTATAACACATTGGCGCACAGTGGCCGGTTTGGTATGCAGACCTTCACTACAGAGATGCACCAACTTAAACTGGACTTCCCGCGAGGGATACAGGAAATTTTTATCTCGTACTGGGTGCGTCTGCCTGAAGGACAGATATTCCCTGGAAGAGATTTTCCAAAAGGTAAAAAGGCAGAGACATTTGCTAGTGATAGTTCGTGGAAGCTGACCTGGTTGTACGACAGGGATGTACAGGGCAAATCTAATGATGTCTGCCTGCCGACAGCGGTAGGTGGTGGCGTATTTTATCTGGGCGGTAATGATATCCCGAATATTGACACTAAAATTGGAAGTTTTGATACATGGTGGTCATGGAAGACCTGGATGAGGATAGGAGTATGGCTGAAAGCGAACCCCGTAGATGTGACCGCTCCTGGAGATGTGCTGTTCCAGACAGTCTCTGCTGAAAAAGGTGTGAGAGAACACAGGTCGATGAACCCGATATTTGATGGCGATTATGCCAATGGGCCGGACGAACTTAACGAGGGCTTCCCTAATGTTCAGGAGTATAAACATATTAATTTTCCAGGATGGTACCGGCCAGAGACGACGGTAGGCACTACACCTATCTATGATGACATCTATGTTGCTATCGGAGCAAACTCGCAGGCCAGAGTGGAACTCGCTGATTCAGCGGATTATATGAAAG
This sequence comes from Gammaproteobacteria bacterium, assembly GCA_011321985.1. Classification (GTDB taxonomy): domain Bacteria; phylum Pseudomonadota; class Gammaproteobacteria; order SZUA-229; family SZUA-229. Next base: position 3,614 of record DROB01000343.1, read on the forward strand.
CGAAGAGAGTGGCGATACAGAAAGTCGTCTCCTGGAGTGACAGTGCTATCGTCATCGACATCATCGAAGGTGAGCTTGATAAAGAACTAAAGAAAGCTGCCTTCGTTTTTGTTACAGATAAAGATGGTAACAGAAATGCTGTTGGCATACCTGTGCGCAGATACCCTAAACCTCCAGCGACTAACTAAAAAATCTTTGATTAAACCTTCTGTTCACAGGATAAGGGGCAATATTTTCTCAGTGATTTGAGCTCTGCCCCTGGCGGAAGAGTGAATGCTGAAATGATGATTTTGATATGAAGTGTTATCTGAAAGTGAATGATGCGAAACTTTAAAGCCAGAGCCGTGCGCCTGGCAGGTCCTCTTGGTGGTTATCGAGCCTGTCGATTCCTGACCAGATCGACACCAAAAATTTTGATGTATCACCGGTTTTCACGGAGAGAACAACCTGGTTTTGTTCATCATGAAGCATTTGAACGACAGGTCGCTTACCTGAAAAATCATTTTAATCTGATCACGATAGGTGATCTGATTGCTGCATATCAGGAGTCAGGATGCTTTCCAGGAAATAGTGTGGTCATCACAGTTGATGATGGTTATCGGGATTTTTATGATATAGCCTATCCCATATTAAAAAAACACGATGCGACGGCTACGTTTTATGTGACCACGCGTTTTGTTGAAGGGGATTTTTGGCTTTGGCCCGACAGCATAAAATATATACTGGAACATTCTGACAATATCGACCTGAATGGTCTGTTGGATGGCGAGGGCTTCCAGGAGAAACGGCTGACGAAGAGTTCCCGTCAGCATCTTTGGGAACGGATGGTGAACCATCTTCTAGCAATCGATGAAGAAGAGAAAAAGAAATGGCTCGATGCCTTTTTTTTGAAGCAGGATATCCCTTTACCTGTAGAACCGGCAGAAGAATATCGAGCCGTAAACTGGCAACAACTGAAAGATATGGCGGCCAATAACATAGAGGTTGGTGCTCATACCCAGAATCATCCATCTCTGGGACGGTTGAAAGAAGGGGAGATAGTCAGAGAGGTAATTGGCTCTGTCGATATTATCGAGAAAGCCATGGGCTGTAAGCCGGTCAGTTTCTGTTTTCCAAATGGACAACCTTCGGATTATACCGAGACCGTTAAAAAATATGTAAAAGATGCGGGTTGTCTTTCGGCGGTAACAGCTTTTTATGATAAATATATCGTGGATGATCTATTTGAGATAAGACGATTTAATGCCAGTGATGATTGGCAGAGCTTCATCAAATCGGCTAACGGTGTCGAAGCGCTGGCGGCCAGACTGGTCGGCAGCAATAATATTATGCAGGCGTGCTCA
>DROB01000344.1 GCA_011321985.1 Gammaproteobacteria bacterium
ACTGGCATTGGCATCCGCTTCATCTACGGCTTCTTTCACCGTATTGAACACAGGCAGACCAAGGTGCGTCTGTCCGCCTTTACCCGGCGTTACGCCACCGACCATACGGGTACCATATGCGATGGCCTGTTCGGAATGAAAGGTACCCTGTTTACCGGTAAAACCCTGGCAGATGACGTTTGTTTTTTTGTTTATTAATACACTCATATCATTTTAATCTTGTGACTGTCTGAGGGAGATAACGGGACACTTTTCTCTGCTATCTGTTCTTGTTTACTTCGGCTACGATTTTATTGGCGGCATCGGTCAGGTCGTTGGCGGCGATCACATTAACATCGCTTTCCGATAACAGTTGACTGCCAAGCTCAGCATTATTACCCTCCAGACGGACGACGACCGGTACATCTACATGCACTTCTTCGACCGCACCGATGATGCCTTCTGCGATCAGATCACACCGTACGATACCACCGAAGATATTGACCAGTATGCCTTTCACATTGCTGTCGGATAAAATGATTTTGAAAGCTTCGCTGACACGTTCTTTAGTCGCACCACCACCGACATCGAGGAAGTTAGCAGGTTCTCCACCACAGAGTTTGATCAGGTCCATGGTCGCCATCGCCAGCCCTGCACCATTGACCATGCAACCGATATCACCGTCCAGCGAGATGTAATTCAGATCCCATTCTTTGGCTCGGTTCTCCCGTTCGTCTTCCTGAGATTCATCTCGCATGGCAAGGATCTCTCGCTGACGATACAGGGCATTATCATCGATATTTATTTTTCCATCCAGACAGATCAGCTGGCCTTCCTCCGTGAGCACCAACGGATTAATCTCGACCAGACTCAGGTCTTTCTCGATGAACATCCTGGCGAAACCGCCTAACAGCACAGTAAACTGTTTTATCTGCTCCCCCTCCAGCCCCAGACCAAAGGCTAACTCACGAGCCTGAAACGGTTGCAACCCGGTTAACGGGTTAATGGTCGTCTTTAAAATTTTCTCCGGTGTTTCAGCGGCAACTTTTTCGATCTCCATGCCACCTTCGGTCGATGCCATGATGACGACACGTTGTGAAGCTCGGTCGATGACCGCGCCGAGATACAATTCATTTTTGATATTGCTTATCTCTTCGATGAGCACCTGATTGACCGGCTGGCCCTGTGCATCGGTCTGGTAGGTAACCAGATTTGTGCCCAACATCTGTTTCACTGCTTGACTGACGGCATCAGCAGAATCGACCAGTTTAACGCCACCGGCCTTACCTCGCCCACCCGCATGCACCTGCGCTTTCACTACCCAGCGATCACCGGAAAGTTTATTCAGCGCACCGGATACGGCATCTATCGACTCGACGACCTGATTATTGGGAACAGGCATACCGTATGAAGCAAATACCTGTTTGGCCTGATATTCATGTAGGTTCATTTTTATCTCATCAAGTTAGATCAATATTTTTATGGCACATTAAATCACGAAGGCTGGTGCTTTCGCAAAGTAAATATTTAAAAGCTTTAACTGTAACAGCCTCAAGCTAATCGTGCAGATACCACCAGTATGACTTAAAACCTCTGTTAAGCCAAAGTCAGCTACCGGCCATAAGCTGACATACGGAAAAACATTTTTTTGCCGCAAAGGACGCAAAGAACGCGAAGAAAAGCTTAAAAGTAAAATCAAACGTTTTTCTCTGCATCTCGGCAATTGCTCCTGCATTGCCCTACTTACGAGCATCC
>DROB01000345.1 GCA_011321985.1 Gammaproteobacteria bacterium
GACCAGTTGTAGATGGGTATTATGTCGTCTGGGCTCTTCGTATGGCCAGATATGTCCCCCTGGAAAATAATCAGCCATCAATGTACTTTCTGCATTTAAAAATTGGGGGATAGTATCGGTGGAAACGATAAAATGGTGAAATGTTTTTCCACCTGGCTTTAGAACGCGGGAGATCAACTGGAATAATTTATCCAGGTTCGTCACCGCTTCCAGTACGCCTATAGAGAGCACCCGATCAAAACTGGCATCGGGTAAATCTTCCTGGGTCAGTTCATCGAAATATTTTTGCACGAGAGAGAACCTGTCATCGTTCAGCAGGATCTCTTTAAGGTGATCGGTCTGCACAGGGCTCGGATTGATGCCGGTTATTCTGATATCAGGAAATCGCTCCAGTAGATAACGTGAAAAACCACCGAAGCCACAACCGAGTTCAAGGATAGATTGCCCGTTTTTAATATCTGCACGTTCGATGATGAGGTCGAACTTGTTTTTCTGCGCCTGTGCTAATGTCAGGGTTTCATCTATCACTAAGGATGATTCTGTTATTCCATAATGCGCCATGGTATAAACCATATATTCTTCATCCAGAAAGGTCTGGTATATCTTAAACGCTTTATTGTAGTGTTCGATCGATTCAACGTGGCTGTCTCGTTTTGCGATATCACCTTCGAAAGAACTTATATCATATTTTTCAGGCAGTTCCCTGTTCCCACGCCAGCGTTCATACTCTCTCGAAAAATATTTTTCCATCTGCTTCTCAAATCGCAATAACGCATCAGAGCCGTATGGGTGTATATCATGTTCGGCGAGTTGTTCAAGAATGTTCGTCATTAGCGGAGATAGCCCGTTTAAGTGTATTTTTTTAAAGCGATGACTGCGTTTAATCCACCGAATGCAAATGAGTTGGATAAGGCGATATTGACCGGTTGTTGTCGAGCGATATTAGGCACGTAGTCCAGATTACATTTTTCGTCGGCTTCAGTAAAGTTTGCCGTGGGTGGAATGATGCCGTGGTGTATCGCCAGTGTCGCCGCTACCAGCTCCAGTGCACTCGAAGCTCCCAGCGCGTGACCATGCATCGATTTGGTCGAAGACACGGCCAGATCTTTAGCGTGTGCTCCAAAGACCTGGTTTATCGCTTCTGTCTCTGCGATATCATTCGCTGTCGTCGCTGTTCCATGGGCGTTAATATAATCGACTTCGTCCGTGTTGACCTCGGCATGATGCAGTGCATTCTTTATCGCATTGGTAATTCCAAAAACGTCCGGGCGAGTAATATGTCCTGCATCCGATGTCATACCACAACCGATTACTTCTGAATATATGTGTGCACCACGCTGTTTTGCATGCTCTTCTGACTCGAGCACCAGCATCGCTGCGCCTTCACCGAGAACCAGACCGCTCCGATCCTTGCAGAAAGGGCGACAGGTGTCCGCAGATGCAACCCGCAAAGCATCCCAGGATTTCAGTAAGCCATAAGTAAAGGGAGCATCCGATGCACCGACCAGTGCGACATCTATCATACCCGACTGGATCATGGTCATACCCTGGATAATGGCGTGAGACCCTGAAGCACAGGCACTGGCCAGAACGAAAGCCGGACCTTTTATTCCCAGGTGCAGGCTGACCATACTCGCGGCCGCACTAGGCATGCCTTTAGGGATGGTCAGGGGGTGTGCTCGTGATCGCTGCTGTTTGTAGAGCTGATCATAAGTCGCTTCATCGGTATGCTTACCACCACAGCCGCTACCGATGATCGCCGCCGCATCAGTCAGGATATTTTCTCCGCAGACCAAACCGGCATCATCGACGGCTTCCTGGGCAGCGATAACGGCTAGCTGAGAGAATCGGTCCAGGATGGTGAGCTCTTCTGATGAGAAATAACGGTTGGTTTCATAGGCAGGCACGGTAACGATGCGAGACATTTTTATATTATCGATGGGCAGATCAAAAGGTTTGATGGCAGAACGACCTGCTTTTAATGCCTCCCAGAATGCAGGTACGTCCAGTCCCAGCCCGGAAACTGCACCCAGACCGGTAACCATGACACGACGATTCAACATGATAAGTTCATCGGCTGTGGCTATTGTCGTATTTCAGCGATCTTTTCTAAAATATCATTAACCGTAACGATAGATGGGATGACTTCGTTGGGTATTTCGATATCAAATGCCTCTTCAAGCTCAAATAACACGGTAATCGCTTTTAAAGAATCGACCCCCAGGACGGAGAGTTCCGCTTCAGGTACGACCTCTTCCACCTTGCAACCGGCGGTTTCAACAATAATTTCAGCGACTTTATCTAATATCATCATTCAGCTTTTATTCCAGGCAGTGGTCGTTACAAATAAGTGAAATATCGTTTGATTCCAGTTGCTTATGCCGATGTAAGAATCGACACGATCTGTTGCACATGATGTCGATATATTTAACATTTTTCCGGTTAAATTCAAACTTTTTTTACTAACATCTACAAATAATACTTATTAAGGTATGCCGGGTCTATAGGTATTCATATTAATTTCATGAAGATTCGTCATGTTTTTAAACAAAAAAATTAATTTGATGTTTTAACTAAAAATTGTCAGTATATAGCCACGCATTATCTTAGTCTCTATAAAAATAATAAGGGTGATACTAATGAAGAGCGAAACAGAATCCAATGCCACTCGTCGTAAAACCAGAAATAAGACAATAAAAGGTTACACACAGTTCAGTACGCGTTACGATTCTGATACCAGTGCGATCTGGTGCTGGATGCAGCCCGAGCCCCGTCCCTGTCTCAATGCCACCTTGATCGACGAACTGGTACAACTGCAGAAACAGCTCACCAATACCTACAAAAACCAGCATCCTGATACTATCTGGCCATTTCGCCACCTCATCCTCGCTTCTAAATTACCCAATATCTACAATCTGGGGGGGGATCTGGGGTTGTTTAAATATCTTATCGAAAACAAAGAAGAAGAGAAGCTTCGCGATTACGCCTATAAATGCATCCACCTGCTGCATCGGAATATCGATAATCTGGATCTACCTATTACCATGCTATCTCTGGTACAGGGACAGGCTTTGGGAGGAGGATTTGAAACGGCTTTATCCTGTGATGTCATCATCGCCGAACGTAGTTCGCAGATGGGTTTTCCCGAGATACTGTTTAACCTGTTCCCCGGTATGGGAGCTTATAATTTACTTGCACGTCGTATCGGTTCATCGTTGGCTGAACGTATTATTCTCAGCGGTAAAACCTATGGTGCCGCCGAGTTGTATGACATGGGTATAATCGACGTGCTGGCCGAAGATGGTGAAGGTGTACAGGCAGTAGAAACCTATCTGAAAAGCCATAATCAATCACACAATACCATCCGTTCTATCAAAAAGATCCGGCAGATCGTGCACCCCGTTACCCGCCAGAACCTGTTCGATATCGTGGACATCTGGGTCGAAGCAGCGATGCAGCTCAGCGATAAAGATCTGGCAAAGATGGAACGTTTGTTGCACCTGCAAAAGAATCAGAAGAACAGCAAGATTATCAAGGAACAACATACCGAGGAGATACCCCGTCGAGGAGACTGGCGAAAACTCACCGGGGTCAGTTTTCCTCTAAAAACCCATCTGGGCGAAGATGTCTCTCATAACAGAAGAAAAACGGACTGTCGCCGGCAAACGACGACGAGTTAATCCATCCGCAGGATAGATTGATCGACTAAAGCTCAGAGGTTTTCCTGTCGGGCGTTATTGCTTTGCTGCCCAACTGGCCAGTTTTGATGAGACGGAGTCGAATATGGCGATGCCTTCAGGGAAAGTACCGAGTGCGCCCTGCCTTGCCAGGATGCCATAGTAGTTATTCTCAAAATCAATAAACGGGTATGCTCCGAAGGATCCGGGCGATGAAACTCTGGTTATCAGCGTGCAGTCATAAGGATTCGCACTGCACTCCATCCAGTTACCATAACCGTAATGCCAGTCTTCGCCCAGCGAAGTGACTGCGGGTGATTCTCCGATAGTGGCTCCTGCTATCTGATCTGAAAATAACAGGTCGAGAAGCGTGTCATTCAAGATGGTCCTGTTATACAGGGCATCAAGGAATGCCAGGTAGTCACTGGCTATCCAGTGCATGCCACCTGCCAGTCTGGGA
>DROB01000346.1 GCA_011321985.1 Gammaproteobacteria bacterium
CATCGATAAGGGCTGAATTGATCACCGCCACCGCCTCCGGCCTTACCTGGCTCTCCACCTCCAGCGAATACCGCTCGAGTGGCTGTTTATCTTTATCCAGCACCGCCAGTACACTGCGTAAGGGGCTATGAAAACCATTTGCAGACAAACTCTGGTACATCGAAGCAACCTCCATAGGCGAGAGCTCAACCGCTCCCAACGCTAGTGATGGATACGCAGGAATGGTCTTGCTTACACCCAATGCAGAGATCGTTTTTACGACATTGTCCAGACCGATATCCAGACCTGTCCTTGCAGCAGGAATATTATAGGATTTAAGCAATGCTTCATATAAAGTTACATCACCATGGTATTTTCTATCATAATTTTGAGGCTGCCAGTCAGCTTGCCCGTTGTCAGTCTTATATCTGAATTCAGAGTCATCCAGTATCGAAGCCAGGGTATAACCGGAACCACTCTCGATAGCAGTTAAATAAATAACCGGCTTTATCAACGATCCTATCGGTCGGTATGCATTTAGCGCACGGTTAAACCCCTTATAAGAAGGCATCCGATCTCCGACGACGGCGAGCACGTCACCGTTCAGAGGTGAAACGACAACGGCTGCCGCCTGCAAGTTTTTATTTCCAGACAATCTTGGCAGTGTTTTTTTTACGGCCTGCTCCGTCTTAAATTGAATATAAGGATCCAGCGTTGTAAAAACACGCAAACCTTCAGAGCTCAGGTCTTCTGGCTGATAGTCATGTTCCAACTGGAGCTTTACCGCATCGATAAAAGCAGGATACCGGCCTGACCTGGCATGTTTTACTGTAACCACAGGCTTACCCGATAATTTTTCAGTCTGCCGCGCCGTAATCAGTGCTTCATCTTTCATGCGGGCTAAAATGACATTACGCCTTTCCATGGCACGCGATGGATTCCGTTTAGGGTTGTAATAAGATGCCCCTTTTACCATGCCGATCAGTGTTGCCATCTCATCGATGGACAATCCTTTTAGCTTCTTCCCAAAATAAAATTCACTGGCAAGACCGAAACCATGGATAGCACGTTGACCATCCTGTCCCAGATAGACTTCATTAAGGTAAGTCTCTAATATTAATTTTTTATCATAATGCGCTTCCAGTAATAACGACATGAGCGCTTCATTAATTTTTCGTGTTAATTTTTTCTCCCTGTTTAAAAATAAATTTTTTACCAACTGCTGTGTTAAAGTGCTGCCACCCTGAACGGTCTGACCTGAAGATATATTTGCCAGTAGTGCTCTGGCTATCGACCTTGGATCGACACCCCAATGGGTAAAAAATCGCCTGTCCTCGACCAGTAATAATATTTTTATGAACATATCAGGAACATCATCGAACTTGAGTAATATCCTGTCCTGAGAATGCGAGGGGAAAATACCTGCCAGATAAGCTGCATCAAAACGCACCAGATCAGCATCCTGACCGGTATAGATATCGATCAGATCAGATACCGTATTATCTTCAATGGTGACCCGTATGGTATGCACTGGTTCATTTCCATCCCAGAATACGAAATTACGTGTCTTTATCTCAAATATATTTTTCCAGTTCCTGTACTCGGCTTTTTTTTGTGGCAGCGTATCAACTCTCTGATAACTCAGATGATCGAGTTCGAACTTTAATTGTTCGACCGAGATCGATTTACCCACGAACAGCTCCAGTGGACGTGCATAAACATGGGCTGGTAATTGCCAGATTCGTCCCTCAAATCGTTCGGTAATACGATGATCGAGCACGATGAGATAGATCAGAAACGACACCAGGAATAGCACTAAAAACGAAAGGATGAACGAGCGTTTCAAAAACGTATTCCTGACTTTTCCAGGACGTTTTTTCCTGGATATTTTTCTGGATGCTCGTTTCTTTGATCTTGGTCTGCTCGATGGGCGTGTCTTCGACCTGCGTGATCCAGTCTTCTCCGTGACCGTTGCTTTCTTTTTTCTGGGGGCCATGTCGATCGGTATCGATGAATTATAATTCAGAAATTATACTTAATTTCACTGTGATATGCCTCGCTGCCATCTCCTGACAAGGAAAATTATCAGTTAGCTGTCAGGATACAGTGTTTTTCAGAAAGAACTGTTGTTTTAATGACATCATTAAAGATATGTTTAATTTAACCTCTGTTCACGGAATAAATTTCGCTCCTACAGGTTTTGCTACCTGCAGGAGTGATTAGTAAACCACG
>DROB01000347.1 GCA_011321985.1 Gammaproteobacteria bacterium
CATTATCCTTGGCTTATTTTTAGGAGAGCTTAAGTGGCACTAAATCTTGAAGACAAGAAAGCTATTGTCGCTGAAGTTTCTACAATTGCCGCCAGTGCACTTTCAGCCGTTGCGGCTGAATATCGTGGTATTACTGTAGGGGATATGACCGAGCTACGTGCGAAAGCACGTAACGAAGGCGTGTACCTGAAAGTCGCGAAAAATTCACTGGTAAAACGTGCAGTTGAAGGTACGGAGTTCGAGTGTATGCAGGATGAACTGAAAGGGCCGTTAATCATGGCTTTCTCTCAGGAAGATCCAGGTGCAGCCGCTCGGGTTATCAAGGAATTTTCAAAAGACAATGACAAGCTGATCGCGAAAGTAATCGCGATTGGTGGTGAAGTCCTGCCTATTGAACAACTGGAAGCGCTGGCTAAGCTACCGACACGTGATCAGGCGATCGCATTGTTGATGGCTGTGATGAAAGCACCCGTTGAAAAATTCGTACGTACACTCAACGAGCCGCATGCGAAGATGGTTCGCACCGTGGCTGCTGTTCGTGATCAAAAGCAGGCCGCTGCATAACAGCAGGGGCGTATGCCTGATGCGTAGAAACTGACGCTTTGCATATTAAACAATTATTAACTTTTAAATATTAAAACTGGAGATTAATCATGGCTGTTTCTAAAGATGATATTCTGGAAACTATTTCCAACATGTCTGTAATGGAAGTTGTAGATCTTATTTCTGCAATGGAAGAAAAATTTGGCGTATCTGCAGCTGCTGCTGTAGCTGCTGCACCTGCTGCTGGTGGCGACGCTGGCGGTGAAGCTGCTGCCAAAGATGAGTTCGATGTGGTATTGACCGGTTTCGGTGAGAACAAAGTAGCGGCTATTAAAGCGGTTCGTGCGATCACTGGCCTGGGCCTGAAAGAAGCGAAAGACGCGGTGGAAAGTGCGCCTACTACGCTTAAGGAAGCTGCGACTAAAGACGAAGCGGAAGAGGTTAAAAAGCAGCTTGAAGAAGCTGGCGCTACTGTCGAACTTAAATAGAGAGACTACGCTGAATTCGATGACCCCGGTGGGGTTGAGGAAGTCAGCGGCGGGATAGGCTGGAAGCACTGTTGGCAAGTTTACTTGTGGCAGTGTTTTCCCGGCCTTTTCCTGTTTCTGTCTATTAAAGACAGGGTGTAAAAGCCGCCAGAGGGCGGTGACTGCCAGATGCGGATGTATCGCAACGAACTGGTTAACGATTAAAATTTAGATTAAACGAGGATTACTGATGACATACTCTTTTACCGAGAAAAAACGACTCCGCAAGGATTTCGGTAAGCGTCCACCCGTGCTGGATGTTCCCTATTTGTTATCGATGCAAATTGATTCATTCCGTGGTTTTTTGCAATCAGAAAAAACAGCGGCACAGCGACTGGCGACCGGCCTGCAAGGTGCTTTCGAATCAGTATTCCCCATTGTTAGTTACTCAGGTCATGTGAAGCTGCAGTTTGTTGAATACAAACTGAGCAAGCCGGTATTTGATGTTAAAGAATGTCAGCTCCGTGGCCTGACCTATGCTGCACCACTGCGGGTGATCCTGCGTCTCGAGATCTTCGATAAAGAGAAGAAAAAACAGACCACGCCCAAAGAAGTAAAAGAGCAGGAAGTCTTCATGGGTGAAATGCCCCTGATGACCGATAATGGTACCTTCGTGATAAACGGTACCGAACGTGTCATCGTCTCACAATTGCATCGTTCACCCGGTGTGTTGTTCGATCACGATAAAGGCAAGACTCATTCATCCGGCAAGATCCTGTATTCTGCACGCGTCATCCCCTACCGCGGTTCATGGCTGGATTTCGAGTTTGATCCAAAAGATGCGGTGTTTGTCCGTATCGATCGCCGTCGTAAATTGCCGGCATCGGTGCTGCTGCGTTCACTGGGATACAACAACGAAGAGATCCTCGATATCTTCTTCGAAAGCATCGAGTACAGCTTTACTAAAGACGGAGTCAGTTTTCCACTGGTGCCTGAGCGTCTACGTGGTGATACTGCCAGTTTTGATATCACGGCGGGTAAAGAAGTCGTCGTCGAGACCGGTAAGCGTGTGACCATGCGTCACATCAAGATGCTGGAAAAGAAAAAGATCAAGAAGCTGAACGCACCGCTGGATTACCTTATCGGTAAAATACTGGCGACTGATCTCATCGATGAAGAAACCGGGGAAGTCATGGTGCCGGCAAACTCGGAGTTCACCGAGGAGCTGATCGCTTTCATCCAGGAGAAAGGTATCAAGAGTGTACGGGTCATATACACCAACGACCTGGACACAGGGCCTTTCATGTCAAACACATTGACTGTGGATAGTACTACTACAAAACTGGAAGCACAGATAGAGATCTATCGCATGATGCGTCCGGGTGAGCCACCGACTAAAGATGCCGCTGAAAATCTGTTTAATAATCTTTTCTTCTCAGAAGATCGTTATGACATCTCCAAAGTAGGCCGGATGAAGTTCAACCGTCGTCTGCAAAGGGATTCATCTGAAGGACCGGGTGTGTTGTATGATGCGCGCCACTTTGCTGGACGTAAAGACGAGTTTGCCAAAGAGCTGTGTGAGCAATTGGGTGAAACCTCCGATATCCTCTCCGTGATGAAAGAACTGATAGCTATCCGTAACGGTAGCGGTACCGTCGATGATATCGATCATCTGGGTAATCGTCGTATCCGTAGTGTCGGTGAGATGGCTGAAAATGTTTTCCGTGTGGGACTGGTGCGTGTCGAACGCGCAGTCAAGGAACGCCTGACGACTGCGGAACAGGACGGTCTGATGCCGCAGGACCTGATCAATGCCAAACCGGTAGCTGCAGCAGTTAAAGAATTCTTTGGCTCCAGTCAGCTGTCACAGTTCATGGATCAGAATAACCCGTTATCTGAAGTAACACATAAGCGCCGTATCTCGGCATTGGGTCCGGGCGGTCTGACACGTGAGCGCGCCGGTTTCGAAGTGCGTGACGTGCATCCGACGCATTACGGTCGAGTCTGTCCGATCGAGACCCCTGAGGGACCAAACATCGGTCTGATCAACTCCCTGTCTGTGTATGCGCGTACCAATGCATACGGCTTCCTCGAAACGCCTTATCGCAAGGTAGTGAAAGGCGTGGCAACTGACGAGATAGATTATCTTTCAGCGATCGAAGAAGGTTCTTTCGTTATCGCACAGGCCAATGCCACCATGAGTGACAAAGGCAAGCTGCAGGATGAGCTGGTATCCTGTCGTCATCAGAACGAATTCTCATTAGCTTCACCGGCTGATGTCCAGTATATGGACGTGTCACCGAGACAGATCGTATCGGTCGCAGCCTCGTTGATCCCGTTCCTGGAACACGACGATGCCAACCGTGCGTTGATGGGTTCGAACATGCAACGTCAGGCAGTACCGACATTGCGTGCCGATAAACCACTGGTCGGTACCGGTATGGAACGTGCCGTCGCACATGACTCAGGAGCCTCTGTGGTCGCTACCCGTGGCGGTATCATCGACTCGGTCGATGCTTCGCGTATCGTGATCCGTGCCCATGAAGCCGAAGCGGCGGATGCGGCTACCGGTGTCGATATCTATAACCTTACCAAATACACGCGTTCGAACCAGAATACCTGTATCAACCAGCGTCCTCTGGTCAAAGTGGGCGATACCGTGGCGCGCGGTGATATCATCGCTGATGGTCCATCGACCGATATGGGCGAACTGGCACTGGGTCAGAATATGCTGGTGGCCTACATGACCTGGAATGGCTATAACTTTGAGGATTCCATCATCATCTCCGAGCGTGTGGTCGAAGAAGACCGTTATACCACGATCCATATCCAGGAGCTGAGCAGTGTCGCACGTGATACTAAACTGGGGTCTGAAGAGATCACCGCTGATATTCCGAACGTGAGTGAGAGTCTGTTATCCAAGCTGGATGAGTCCGGTGTGGTCTACGTCGGTGCAGAAGTAAAACCGGGTGACATACTGGTCGGTAAGGTGACACCGAAAGGTGAAACCCAGTTGACCGCAGAAGAAAAGCTGCTACGTGCCATCTTCGGTGAAAAAGCCTCCGATGTTAAAGACTCTTCTCTGCGCGTATCAGGTAGTACCTACGGTACCGTTATCGGTGTTCAGGTCTTTACCCGTGATGGTGTAGAAAAAGACAAACGTGCGATGGAGATCGAAGAAGAAGAGATCGCTTCGGTGAAAAAAGATGTCGATGCACAATGGCGCATCATCGAAGAAGACCTGTTTGCCCGTATGGAAAATGTTTTCACCGGAAAGCAGGCAGCCGGTGGTCCGGGTGGTCTGAAATCGGGTGACAAGATCACAGCCGCTTACCTGAAAGATCTCGATCAGAAAGACTGGATGACGATCCGTCTCAAAAATGAAAAAGAAAATGCCCGTGTCGAAGAGCTGGTGAAGCAGCATAAGGAGCAGCGTGAATTGCTGGATGCCTACTTCGCCGAGAAGAAAGACAAGTTAACTGCGGGTGACGATCTGGCCCCGGGTGTGCTGAAGATGGTCAAAGTCTATCTGGCGGTCAAACGTCGCATGCAACCCGGTGACAAGATGGCGGGCCGCCACGGTAACAAGGGTGTGGTCTCGACCATCGTTCCGGTCGAAGACATGCCGCACACGGCGGATGGTACGCCGGTCGATATCATCCTGAATCCACTGGGTGTACCATCACGGATGAATGTCGGCCAGGTACTGGAGACCCATCTGGGTCTTGCAGCCAAAGGTCTGGGCAACAAGATCGGTGAGATGCTGGATACGAAGGCTTCAGTCGCCTCGGTCCGTAAATTCCTCAATGAGATCTACAACCACAAAGAAAATAAAGTGGATCTCAAGTCGTTCAGCGATGAAGAGATACTGGAACTGGCGCACAACCTTCGCAAGGGTGTGCCGATGGGAACACCGGTGTTTGACGGTGCAGCAGAAGAAGAGATCCATCGTATGCTGGAACTGGGTGGTATGCCGGTCAGTGGCCAGGAGACCCTGTACGATGGTCGTACCGGACAGAAATTTGATAACCCGGTCACCATCGGTTACAAATACATGCTGAAACTTAATCACCTGATCGACGACAAGATGCATGCACGTTCCACCGGACCTTACAGTCTGGTGACGCAGCAACCGTTGGGTGGTAAGGCGCAGTTCGGTGGCCAGCGCTTCGGTGAGATGGAAGTGTGGGCTCTGGAAGCATACGGCGCGGCATACACCTTGCAGGAGATGTTGACCGTCAAGTCTGACGACGTGGCGGGTCGTAACAAGATGTACAAGAATATTGTTGATGGTAACCATCATATGGAGCC
>DROB01000348.1 GCA_011321985.1 Gammaproteobacteria bacterium
GAACAGGATCGGTGTCAGTACACTGGCCGCCATGTCGGTGCCCGCCAATAAACTGGAATGTATCGCACGTATCGTCAGTGCGTTTCCGGAAGTGAATCATAATTACGAACGGGACCATCGCTACAATCTCTGGTTCGTGGTCACCGCTTCAAGTGAAGAACATCTCGATATCGTGTTATATGAGATCGAGCAGCATACCGAACAGAAATTGATGTCACTACCGATGCTGGACGATTATTTCATCGACCTTGGATTCAGACTGACCGGTGATGAAGAACATGCAGCACAGAATGGATGAACCAGACATGAGATTAAATGAACAGGTACTGCAGCTGACCATCGAAGACAGGGCTCTGATAAAAGCCGTACAGGATGGTCTGCCCGTCGTCAGCCGCCCCTATGCCGAGATAGCGAAACAATTGAGCATTAGCGAAACGGAAGTTATCTCACGGCTACGATATCTGATCAATAACGGGGCCATCAAACGTTATGGTGTCGTCGTCCGCCATAAAGAACTGGGCTATACCGCAAACGGTATGGTGGTCTGGGATGTGCCCGACGACAGGGTCGAAGAGCTTGGCATGTGTATAGGTAAATACGATTGCGTCACACTCAGTTACCGCCGTCCGCGTCGTCTTCCTGACTGGAGCTATAACCTGTTCACCATGGTACACGGTAGCAACCGCGAAGAAGTAAAACAGAAAGTTGAAGAGATCGTTGCCCGTTGCGGCCTGCAGGATATAGAACATACCATCTTGTTCAGCACACGACGTTTTAAGCAGCGTGGTGCCAGCTACACTCAAAAAGACCCCGCTACCCGATCCGAAAAAGTAAAAACAAATAAATTACATCTGGTCAAGTGAACAGATAAAAATGAAACCATCAGATCAACAACTTTCATCACTGGAACGTAATTTCATCAATGCTTTCCAGGGCGGTTTTCCTCTACATGAACAGCCTTTTGAGCAGGTAGCAAAACAGCTCGACTGCTCTGAAAAAAAGTTGATCGATACCATAGACAAACTAAAACAACAGAAGACGCTAACCCGCTTCGGGCCACTGTATGATACCGCACGCCTGGGTGGAGGTCTGACGCTGGCCGCCATGTCTGTTCCCAAAGACAGATTCGACATGGTCACGCAACAGGTCAATGCTTACCCTGAAGTCGCTCACAACTATCGACGTGACCACCCACTCAATATGTGGTTTGTGCTGGCGACAGAAACGCCTGTCGAACTCGTTCAGGTGATCTCTTCTATCGAGAAAGACACGGCTCTGACCGTCTATAATTTTCCCAAACAACATGAATTTTATATCGGCTTGCAATTTGATATCTCAGAACATGGTATCCATGAAACGGTATCCTTCCCGATCCAGAAATCTGACGAGAACTACCTCATCACCGATCTGGATAAAAAGATCATCAAACAGACACAGGCAGGTCTACCGGTAACGACCCGCCCTTATCTCGATATAGCTAGAAACATTGGCTGCAACGAGAGTGACGTGATCACGCACCTCAGGAAGATGCTCGACAGTGGTGTGATACGTCGCATCGGTGCAGTGCCTGATCATTTTCGTCTCGGTTTCAAAGCCAACGGGATGACCGTATGGGATGTACCGGATGAACGCATCATGGAGCTGGGAAATCAGGTCGGACAACTGAGCTTCGTCAGTCACAGCTACCAGCGGCCTCGCCACCTGCCCCTGTGGCGCTATAATCTATTTGCCATGGTACATGGTCACACGCGTGATACTGTCAATGAAAAGACCGAACAGATAGAACAGATTCTCGGAGAAAGCTGCAGGGCCCATGAAGTACTCTACAGCACCGCTATTTTGAAGAAAACCGGCTTACGACTTGCCGCATAAGCAGAGGGAATCATGTTTCGATTAAGCCAGTATATGAATGCATTGAAAACGTCCCCTGTGGACAGACCCGATAGACCCGTCGGCTCTGCCGTCCGGAGGCCCACCGGACCCGTCGTCATCTGGAACCTGATACGCCGCTGCAACCTGACCTGTAAACATTGTTATGCCACCTCGGCTGATAAAGATTTTCCCGGTGAACTGGACACCCGGAAAGTTTTTACGGTGATGGATGATCTGAAAGCCTTCGGCGTACCCGTGCTTATCCTTTCCGGTGGTGAGCCACTGATGCGCCCCGATATCTTCGAGATATCCCATCATGCCAAAGACATGGGTTTCTATGTCGGCCTGTCGTCCAACGGTACCCTCATCACCGAAGACAATATCCAGGATATCGTCGATGTCGGTTACAATTATGTCGGCATCAGCATAGACGGTATGCGTGAGACCCATGACAGGTTCCGCCGTAAACAGGGTTCCTATGATGAAGCATTACGTGGCATACGTCTGTGTCGCGACGCAGGTATCAAAGTGGGGCTGCGTTTTACCCTGACCCAGGACAACAAACAGGACCTGCCAGCACTATTGCAATTGATGGATGAGGAAGGTATCGATAAGTTCTATCTTTCACACCTCAATTATGCCGGTCGTGGTAATAAAAATCGGGGAGATGACCTGCACCATCAGATGACGCGTGCAGCGATGGACCTGTTATTTCAGACCTGCTGGAACGATGTGATAAGTGGCAAGAGACGCGAGTTCGTAACCGGCAATAACGATGCCGACGGTGTATACCTGTTGTTATGGGCACGAGAAAATCTGCCACAATATACAGACCAGATCGAGACCATGTTGAACAACTGGGGCGGTAATGCATCTGGCGTCAATATCGCCAATATCGACAATATCGGTAATGTTCATCCTGATACCATGTGGTGGGATTACACCATAGGTAATGTCAAAAAAGCCCGGTTCTCGGATATCTGGATGGATACTTCCGATCCTTTGATGGCAGGTCTGAAACAACGCTCTCGCCCGGTCGAAGGTCGTTGTGCCCGATGTCAGCACATCGACATCTGTGGTGGTAACTCACGCACACGTGCCTGGTCGCTGAGCGGTAACTTCTGGGCAGAAGACCCGGGCTGTTATCTGCTCAATAACGAGATCGGTGTAAACGACGAACATGATCGACTGCAGCTAACCCCCTGGTCACGTAAAAAAACACCGGTGCTAACGACAAGAGTTATCGCTGCACCGGAATCAGCCACGCGTTAGTACAGCATCTGACGGCTGGCTCTCCCTCACATAGGGTCATGCGGAAAAAATAGCGGGTTTCCTGTGCTGGCAATCGCGGAACAAGTTCTGCTCCTGCAGGAGCATATTCCCGGGGAACCTCTGAAAAATCACAACACAGAAACGGTTCTTCTGGCCAGATCAGCTGGACATCAGGCTAACCCTTTCTTGATTAACATCAAGGACGCTCCCACATCACTCTCATATCATGGACTCCACAGCGCTAGCTGTCACAGAACATTAACTCAAATAAAGTGAGAATCGCTATGAGAGAAACCTTTACCAAGGGCATGGCACGAAATATTTACTACGGAGGCGGTATTTTTTTCCTCCTGGTACTTATTGGTTTGACCGTCGATACGGTGCAGGGCCTGCCGCAGACTGATAATAGTGGAAATCTAACCGACACGGTCGCAGCAGGCAAACGCCTGTGGGAACGCAATGACTGCATCGGCTGCCATACCCTGTTAGGCGAAGGTGCTTATTTTGCGCCCGAACTTGGCAATGTCTACACACGTTATGGCGAGAGCACTGAAGCCATCAAGGGCTTCATCAAGAGCCGCCCTGTCGATGGTATTCCCGGTCGTCGAAGCATGCCACAGTTCAATTTCACTGATCAGGAACTGGAAGATCTTGCTCAATTTCTGAAATATACCGATGGCATTAAAACCGCCAGAGACTGGCCACCCAACATCCAAGGTTAAGGGGAATACAAATGAAATATGAATCACAATCCGTTGCCAAGCTGTATTTTATTGCCGCTATCGGCCTCTTCGTGGGACAGATTTTGTTCGGTGTCGTACTGGGACTACAGTATGTTGTCGGCGATTTTCTGTTCCCAGAAATCCCGTTCAATGTTGCCCGCATGGTACACACGAACTTACTGATCGTCTGGTTATTGTTCGGTTTTATGGGTGCGGCCTACTTCCTGGTACCCGAAGAATCTGAACGTGAACTGTACTCGCCCAAGCTGGCGGTGCTCATGTTCTGGATATTTCTGGTCGCCGGTGCACTGACTATCCTGGGTTACCTGCTGGTGCCTTACGCCACACTGGCCGACATCACCATGAATGACCTGCTGCCGACCATGGGACGTGAATTCCTCGAGCAACCGACGATTACCAAACTCGGCATCGTCGTGGTCGCGCTGGCATTCATCTTCAATATAGGCATGACCATCCTTACCGGTCGCAAGACCGTCATCACGCTGGTGCTGCTGACCGGCCTGGTCGGGCTGGCGGTGTTCTTCCTGTTCTCTTTCTATAACCCGGACAACCTGGTACTGGATAAATATTTCTGGTGGTTCCTGGTCCATCTGTGGGTCGAGGGAGTATGGGAATTGATCATGGCATCCCTGCTGGCCTATGTGCTGATCAAGGTAACCGGTGTCGACCGCGAAGTCATCGAGAAATGGTTATATATCATTATCGCCATGGCACTGATCTCAGGCCTGGTCGGAACCGGACACCATTTCTTCTGGATCGGTACGCCCGGTTACTGGCAATGGTTAGGTTCTATCTTCTCTGCAATAGA
>DROB01000349.1 GCA_011321985.1 Gammaproteobacteria bacterium
GGGCTTCATCGACGATTAATGCATCAAATACATTGGCATCAGTGTTGGTATAAGCACCCGATCCGCTGAACAGGTTGGTAATGTGTGTTCTGGTAAATGAGCCGGTTAGTACACTTTCGTAAACGGCTCTGGGCGCAGCGTTTTTGGTGACATACTGGCTGACAAGTCGCTGACCGGTTAGCTGCACCAGCAGGTTGATCGCCACAACAGATTTACCGGTACCGGGGCCACCTTCTACGATTAAGACATGCTTGTCTTTTACTGTGGATGTTTGAGCAAGGTTTAAGGCGGTTTCGTAGACCAGTTTCTGGTCATCGATCATGAAGAACTCTTCATTGCCCTGCAGCATTGACAGTAGTTTATCGGCCAGATTTTTTGATGGCCGAATTTTGCCATTATCAATTTCAAACATAACTCTACCGGCATCACCATAACGGATGAACTGCTTGATAAAGTCGGTGAGTTTTTCTGTGTCTGATTTTATGAAGGAAGGCGCTTTATCAAGATAGTGCTGGTATCTTGAATGTTTGATCACACCTTCTGATTCCATGTTATGCAGATAGGCGCAGGGGTTCAGCGAGATAGACTGCTCCTGCACGGCTTCATTAAAGTCTTCCAGTAATGGGGCGTATGTCCAGGCCTGATAGGAGGGATGATTGACTTCCCGCTCGCCCCCGCCCAGATATGTTTTTACGATAGCATCTTTACTGGTAAGTTTTGCCTCGGACCATTGTTTGAGTTCGACGATCACCGCTGCACTTTTATTTTGTTCGTTAAGGCCGGTAAGGATGATGTCGATACGTTTTGAGGTTTGTGGGATTTTATATTCAACCGCAACGCCGGTATCTTCAGGTATGCCGTCATCTTCCAGTATATTACTCATGTACATCATGGAGTTTTTCCATGAGTCGATTTCTGATTGACTGGTGGAATGTCCGAGGTGGCGTTTATAGGCAGTGAGAATCTTATCTGCAATCAGGTTATTGCGGACATCCTGTCTGAAGTCTGATTTGACAGAAGAGTAAACAATCACTTATCGAGTTCCGTATATTTTTTAGCATTCCCCTTGGCCTTCTCCACCGGATATTTCCCCTCATTAACCTCAATCTTCCTCTCCGCAGCCGCCACAAGATCAATATCCAGCTTATCAGCCAGCCGGATTAAATAGATAAGCGTATCGGCCAGCTCTGTTTCAACTTCTTCAAGTTTGTTTTGCGGCAGATTTTTGCTTTGTTCTTCGGTGAGCCACTGAAAATGCTCGATGATTTCAGCGACTTCGGCGCTGAGGGCCATGGAGAGGTTTTTGGGGGAATGAAACTGGTCCCAGTCACGGGCTTGTGCGAAGTCGCGCAGGCGTTGTTTTAAGGAATTAAGATCGGTGCTGCTCATTGGATGCCAGATAATCGACGAATCGCCCTTAACCTTATTGTTGTTTTTTCTACTTTCTTCCCTGTTGATTTTCAACACCCGTCCCGGGTACTGTGTAACGATACTATCACAGTATTTGAGGCTTTGGATGGGGTTGATTATTTAGAGTTTGGTTGTTTTTGCTACTGGCTGCGCCTGCGCGTGAATATCGTAGTACCCATGATTAATTTTTCTGACCTGCTCCTACATGGGGACAGAAAACTCATTGATTTCTATAGTACCTAGTACTATAA
>DROB01000350.1 GCA_011321985.1 Gammaproteobacteria bacterium
AAAAGAATCAAACTCGATACTATCTAACTACAGGAGTGAATAAACGCCCGCCCCCCCCCCTAAAAATTGGTTACAAAGCGACCATTATTAATGAAACCCTCAAAAACACCACCCCAAAAACATAACAACTCATTCCAAACTTAAAGCTATTTCTAGCTTATATAAGCAAATCAATGAATTAAAAAGCATATCCCGTATTAGTTATCCCTGTTTTTCTTAATTATTAGCTAAGTTGCTGTCAGCTATAGAAATTTTTGTATTTGAAGCAGCAAAAATGCTTGACATAAGGTGGTCAGAATACCTATAGTGTCAATAAGTGGGGGAAAGTGGGGAATTGTGGTTTTTAGTAATAGCGTAATCCCTTTCTCTGGATTGTCCGGTGTCGAATGACCGGTATGTGAGCTTCAGGAAGCAATAATAATAAATGTATTTTCGCGGAATCAACAATATAGCTGTAGATACCAAAGGCAGAATGGCTATGCCGGCGCGCTATCGCGAGCGTCTGCTCGAAAGTTGTGGCGGTCGTCTGGTGGTGACGGTTGATCGTGATCATTGTTTGCTGGTTTACCCGCTACCTGAATGGGAAATTATCGAAGCCAAATTAAATGCATTGCCTAGCTTAAACAAACAGGCACGCCTATTGCAACGTTTATTGATCGGTCATGCGACCGAGCTAGATATGGATGCGCAGGGGCGGATCCTGTTGCCTGCAATGTTACGTGATTTTGCCGGTCTGAAGAAAAAAGCGGTGTTAATCGGGCAGGGTAAGAAGCTGGAGATCTGGGATGAGACGACCTGGAATGAGAGCCAGGAAGAATGGGTGGCAGCAGTACAGGCGGATGATGGTGAGCTTCCGGTCGCGCTAGAAGAACTCTCGCTTTAGTCCGATGGGTAAGTTCGAACACCAGGCAGTGCTTTTGGATGAGGCGCTGGAGTCACTGAATATTCATCCATCGGGCATCTATATCGATGCAACGTTTGGACGGGGTGGTCATAGTCGCGCCATTCTGCAGCAGTTAAATGAGCAAGGTCGGTTGATTGTATTTGATCAGGACCCTCAGGCGGTTGCCTTTGCGGAGCAGCAATTTGTTGATGAGCCTCGTTTGACGGTAGAGCACTGTAACTTTAACCGGGTGGCAGATGTGATTGAACAGTACGGTCTGAAAGGAAAAATTGATGGTGTATTGATGGACCTGGGTGTGTCGTCGCCACAGTTAGATGACGCAGGTAGAGGGTTTAGTTTTCTGCGTTCAGGCCCACTGGATATGCGGATGGATACCAGTCAGGGAGAAACCGCAAGACAATGGCTGGCAAGGGTTAAACCGGCTGATCTGATAAATGTGCTCAAAAGATACGGTGAAGAAAAATTCGCTAAACGGATTGCGACCGCTATTGTCGAGACTCGTGCTGAGCGCGAGATAACGCATACCGGTGATCTGGCTACGATTATTTCGGATGCAATCCCCGTGAAAGAAAAACATAAACATCCTGCGACACGGAGTTTTCAGGCGATCCGTATCTATATCAATGAAGAGTTACGGGCGGTGGAGCAAGGCTTGAAAGCGGCGGTTTCTGTTCTGGCTATTGGTGGCAGGTTGTCGGTGATCAGTTTCCATTCACTGGAAGACAGGATCGTCAAACGTTTTATGAGAGATGTTTCCAGCCGACCGAAGTTGCCCGCTGGATTACCGGTTATGGAAGCTGATATCGAAGTGCCCTATCGACTGGTGTGTAAACCGGTGGTTGCAGGTGAGCGGGAGCTGGCGGTCAATCCGAGAGCAAGAAGTGCGCGGTTGCGTGTACTGGAGAGACGGTTATGAATGAGGGGCAGCGCATATTACTGGTGGTCACACTTTTGTTCAGTCTCGTACTGGCATCGGCGATACTGCTGGTATATAGCAAACATCAGAGCAGAAAACTGTTTGTCGAATTGCAGCAACTGAGGCATGAGGCTGATGCTTTGAATACTGAATGGAGTCAGTTGCAGCTGGAGCAGAGTGCCTGGTCAGGGCACGGCAGGATCGAACGTGTGGCACGGAAACGGTTGACCATGGTGATGCCGGGCTCGGGCGATGTAGTGTTTGTGAGGCAATAAGATTTTCATGAGATCGTACAGATATAATCAGCGCAAGACGCAGCATCCACATTCACCATCATCGATGGTGTGGCGACGTTTGTCAGCGGGGGTGGTTTTTGCGCTGCTGGTTGCTGTGTTGATCGGTAAGACGCTGGATATGCAGATATTGCACAGTGAGTTTTTTGAAGCGCAGGGTGATGCTCGTCAACTACGCACGGTTTCTATCTCAGCGCACCGTGGTGATATCGTCGATAGAAATGGTGAGCCGTTTGCTATCAGCGCGCCGGTGAACAGTGTCTGGCTAAACCCTGAAGTAGTCAGGGACCATCTGGATGATCTGGATAAAGTGGCGAAATTGCTCGCTATCGATAGCATCAGTTTGAAAGAAAAAATAAAACGAAACAAACATCGTGAATTTTTATACCTGAAGCGTCATGCGTCACCCGAACTGGCAGAAGAAGTAATGGCGCTGAAAGTCCCTGGCGTGGCATTGTTGAATGAGTATCGCCGTTATTATCCCAGTGGAGAAGTGGCGGCCCACGTCGTCGGTTTTTCTGATATCGATGATAATGGTCAGGAAGGTATCGAGTTAGCGTTCAATGAGTGGCTCAAAGGGATACCGGGTAAGAAGCGTATTATCCGCGATCGATTAGGCCGAGCGATCGACGATGTCGAACGTATCAAGTCAGCCTCACCCGGTAAGCCGATCAGGTTGAGTATCGATAAGCGATTGCAGTATATAACGTATCGTACGTTGAAGGCGGCGGTGCTAAAGCATAATGCAGTTGCCGGTTCTGCGGTGGTACTTGATGTGCGCACCGGTGAGGTGCTGGCGATGGCTAACCAGCCTTCTTTTAATGTTAATGACAGGCGGCAGCTGCAACCGCAGGCGACAAGAAATCGTGCAGTCACCGATGTGTATGAACCGGGTTCGACCATGAAACCTATTACGGTTGCGGCTGCGTTGGAGAGTGGTCGCTGGAAGCCATATTATAAAGTTGAGACCGCACCAGGTTATATGATGGTCAAAGGCAATACGATCCGGGATCATAAAAATTATGGTGATCTGGATGTGGGTGGCGTACTGGAAAAATCGAGCAACGTAGGTATCAGTAAGATCGCGTTAGCGATGGATGCCGAGCAGCAATGGTCGATGTATCAGAAGCTGGGGTTTGGCATGGTGACGGGCAGTGGCTTTCCGGGTGAAGCCAGTGGTCAGTTATCACTCAATGCATTAAACAATGATTTCGAACGCGCTTCGATGGCGTTTGGCTACGGTATATCGGTTACGTCTCTGCAACTGGCGCATGCTTATTCGGCGATTGCTGCTGATGGTATCTTGCGACCGGTCAGTTTTTTATATGATGAAGATAAAGAGACAGGCAAACCTGTAGAGGGTGTGCGGGTGATGTCTGCAGAGACAGCACAGGCGGTACGCAAGATGATGCAGCGCGTCATCTCCGATAAGGGTACGGGTAAGCGCGCAGATGTAGCAAATTATACGGTGGCGGGAAAAACCGGGACCGTGCATAAATTTATCACCGGTGGTTATGCGAAAGATCGTTATCTTTCGATCTTTGCGGGTATGGTCCCGGCGGATAAGCCGGAGCTGGTCATGGTGGTGATGGTTGATGAACCCAGGAATGGTGAGCATTTTGGTGGTCTGGTTGCTGCTCCGGTATTCAGCCAGGTGATGTCTGGAGCGATGCGTTTGATGGATGTGGCTCCTGACAAGATATCTAAAGAACGATTGATGAATGCGGGCGCGATACCGAAGACGGTGTCTGGCAAGGATGGCAGGGCATAAGATGCAGAACAAAATCGCACTGGATTATCTGCTCGAAGGATTTATTGATGATTCTCTGGTAGATCAATGCCAGGGTATAACGGTTAATGCCATCGTGCAGGATAATCGTAAAGCACGCAATGGGGATCTGTTCATCGCGCACCAGGGTTATAACACACATGGCTTGCTCTATGCGCAGGATGCAGTAGCGAAAGGTGTCAGTGTCGTGTTGTGGGATGGAGAGCTGGAACGGGGAAGTGAGATTCTCGACTCTATCTCCAATAAGGTTTTATGTATCCATTGTAAAGATCTCAAGGATAAAGTGGGTTTGATCGCGTCGCGATATTATGAGCAACCCTCGTTATCGTTGAATGTTATCGGTGTTACTGGAACCGATGGGAAAACATCGATCGCACATTTTCTGGCGCAATGTCTTGATGCTTATGACGTGCACTGCGGTGTTCTTGGTACGCTGGGCAATGGTTTTATCAATGATCTGCATCCGACGGGTTTGACCACGGTCGATGCGCTGCTGGTGCAGAAAACCCTGGCCGATATACAGCAGGCAGGTGCCAGGCACGTGGTGATGGAAGTATCTTCGCATGGTCTCGACCAGGGCCGTGTGAACGGTGTTGCTTTTACTACAGCGGTGCTTAGTAATATGGCGCTTGATCATCTCGATTACCATGGTACGGCCGATCACTATGCCGCGGCAAAGAGGCGGCTGTTCTACACACCGGGTCTGGGTTCGGCGGTGATCAATCTCGATGATGCATTTGGCAGAGAGCTGGCAAAAGAAGTGCGTGAGCATGTGTGTGTATGGGGTTATAGCCTGGAAAAAGATGTTACGGCATACAGAGATTGTGCTGATTATTTTGTTAACGCACAGGAAATAAAACCGTTTGAACGAGGCTGTCATCTTTCGGTATCTACCCCGAGGGGTGAAGGTCGTTTTGATATTCCGCTGTTAGGCCGATTTAATGTCTCGAACGCGCTGGCCGTGCTGTCTACCCTGTTGCTCAGCCAGATCTCTTTCGAAAAAGCAGTCAATAGCCTGTCAGCTATCCATTCCGTCGACGGCAGGGTCGAGATTATCGCCGAAGATGATAAACCGGTAGTTGTCGTTGATTATGCACATACGGAGCAGGGTTTGTCAGCAGTCTGCCGTTCGATGCGAGATCATTTTAAAGGACGGGTATGGTGTGTCTTTGGCTGTGGTGGTGATCGCGATAACAGTAAGCGCCCTATGATGGCGAAGGTGGCAGAAGCCTTTGCTGATAAAATAATTGTTACCACGGATAATCCGCGGCATGAAGATCCGCAGAGTATCATCGATGAGGTGTTAACGGGATTCTCTTCGCTGGATAAAGTAGAAGCTATCCTCGATCGTCGGCAGGCTATCGATATCGCTATAAGTAATGCGCAGCCGGGTGATGTGGTATTGCTCGCGGGCAAAGGTCATGAGACCAGTCAGATCGTTGGTGATGTTCATATCGCATTTGATGATCGTCGTGTTGCGCGTGAATTTCTGGCTGCCAGGGAAAGAGGAGTGCTCGCGTGATGATGATGTCGCAAGTCGCGCAGGTGCTGGATGCTGCATTACACGGCGATGACGTGTTGATGACAGGTGTATCAAAAGATACCCGTGATATTCAGGCAGGTGATCTTTACGTGGCACTGAAGGGAGAGCGTTTTGATGGTCATCAGTTTATCGGTGGTGCAAGTTCTGCAGGTGCCGTGGGTGCTCTGGTCAGTGAGCTTCAGCTGGATGAAAAAGTTCAGGAGGTGCCACAGGTACAGGTCGGTGATACACGTCTTGCACTGGGGCAGTTAGCTGCATACTGGTGCCGTCAGTGGCGACAGCGATCAACCGGCAGGAAACTGATCGGCATCACGGGCAGTAACGGTAAAACATCGGTAAAAGAGATGTGCCGGAAGATCCTGGTCGATTACTCGGGTGAGTCGGCAGTGCTGTCAACAAAGGGTAATCTGAATAATGATATCGGTCTGCCGATGATGTTGCTGGAGCTTAAAGAGCAGCATCAGTTCGCCGTCATCGAGATGGGAGCGAACCACAGAGGTGAGATCGGTTACCTGGCATCTATAGCGAGGCCGGATATCGCTATCGTGAATAATGTGGGGCCTGCGCATCTCGAAGGTTTTGGTTCACTGGAAAATATAGCTCGAGCAAAAGCGGAAATTTTTAACGGTTTACCCGGATCAGGTGTTGCTGTTATCAATCTCGATGATGCATTTTCTCCAACCTGGTTAGCATCCTGTGTTGATAAAAATATCATCGGCTTTTCTATGCAGGATGAACAGGCCGGAGTCTATGCTAAACAGATAGCGAACCATCGTTATCTGATTACGGCGGGTGAAGAAGAGGCAGAGTTATCACTGAAAGTACCGGGTAAGCATAATGTGATGAATGCGATAGCTGCGGTTGCGGCTACCCTGTCGCTCGATATACCGCTGTCGTCGATTGTGACCTCATTATCTGAGTTTGAAAATATTCAGGGTCGTTTGACGGTCACCGTCTCAGATGCAGGGTACCGCGTTATCGATGATACCTATAATGCTAATCCACTCTC
>DROB01000351.1 GCA_011321985.1 Gammaproteobacteria bacterium
AAAGCGGATGTTGAAAATGCAGCGTGAAGAAAACCGTAGTGCAGCGGGATAACCGGCACGTTGTGCAGTCTCCACTATCCCGTTTTGAACCAGAGAGGTCACGGCTTTTTTTAACGTTTTTTACTTATAGACCCAGTGTCCTCCGTGTTCACTGTGATGAAGAAAACCGTTAAATGATGATTGGCTGCCTGTCTATACAATATTATTTCTGGAAATTGTGAACAATAACTTACGTATTATCTATGCCGGTACGCCGGATTTTTCAGTCGCCGCATTGCAGGCACTGCTCTCATCCGGATACGACGTGGTGGCTGTTTACACACAACCCGACCGGCCCGCAGGGCGGGGTCGAGGTATGCAGGCCTCACCGGTCAAAGAAAAAGCCCTGGAGTACGGTATCCCTGTATACCAGCCGTTATCTCTAAAAGATGAGGCCGCGCAACAGGAGCTAGAAGCCCTGGCTGCTGATCTTATGGTGGTTACCGCTTATGGTTTGCTACTGCCGCCAGCCGTACTTGCGGCACCGCGCCTGGGTTGCATCAATATCCATGCCTCGTTGTTGCCACGCTGGCGTGGTGCCGCACCGATACAACGCGCCCTGCTGGCCGGTGATAAGAAAACCGGCATTACCATCATGCAGATGGATGAAGGTCTGGATACGGGGGATATGTTAGTGACAGCAGAATGTGATATCGCTGTTGAAGAAACCGGGTCGAGCCTGCACGATAAGCTGATGGAGCTGGGTGCCAGAACATTGATCGAGGCTTTGCCTGCCCTGGCCGATGGCTCGCTGGCACCGGTTGAGCAGGATGATACGGCGGCATGTTATGCCTCAAAATTAAGTAAATCCGAAGCAAAGATAGACTGGGAGCAACCAGCGGAAGAGATCAGCCGTGCCATCCGTGCCTATAACGCCTGGCCGATCGCTTACTGTGAATATCAGAAAAAAAATAAACCGGCTAAATTACGTCTATGGCAAGCGACTGTGGGTTCTGAAGAAGTTCCACCGGGAGCGATGCCTGGTGATGTTTTGAATGAGTCCGTTCAGGGTATTGATGTCGCCACTGGTGAGGGTGTACTTCGTATTATTCAGTTACAGGTCGAAGGCAGACGCAAGGTGTCGGTTGCTGATTTTTTAAATGCCCATTCTCTGATCGGTCAGAGACTAAGATAAGAACATGACCCCGGCAGCGAAACCAGGCAGAAAAAAAATAAGGGTCAGCATCGCGAGACAGGCTGCACTAAAAACCATAAAACGTGTATTCGATGGTCAGTCTCTGTCTGTGGTTCAGCCCACGACCATAGATATCCTCGAAGACGGACGTGATCGCGGGCTGGCAAATGAGATAAGTCATGGCGTATTGCGCTGGCACTGGCAGCTGGCATTTTTTATTTCGCAGCTGTTATCCAAACCACTAAAACAGAAAGACAGTGACGTGCAGCTGATATTGTTGATGGCACTGTATGAATTGAAAGAATGCCGAACGCCGGATTATGCGGTCATCAACGACGCGGTCGATCTGGTCAGGGCACCGCCAGGAAAAGGGGCTGGAAAAAAATGGGCGGCGGGTCTGGTGAATGCGGTATTGCGGCGCTTCACACGTGAAAAAGAGGCGCTACTGGCTCTGGTGCAGGCGGCCCCGGTAGAAAATGCTCAGGCCATCTATTCGCATCCGTGCTGGATGCTCGAGAAGATAGAAAAAGACTGGCCGGAGGACTGGCGGCAGATACTGGATGCCAATAACCAGCGGCCCACTTTCTGGTTGCGTATCAATCAGGCACGATATGATTCGGATCAGTATCGACAGCTACTCGCAGAGAAAGACATCGAAGCACATATTCCGGTCCTGGATGACGAGGTAGCCGACCATGCGTTAAAGCTGGAACAGGGTGTCGATGTGCGTACCCTGCCCGGTTTTGCTGATGGTGCATTTTCAGTTCAGGATGTGGGCGCACAGCTGACTGCTGGGTTGCTCGGTGCCTCAGCGAGCGATAAGGTGCTTGATCTATGTGCGGCACCGGGTGGAAAAACCTGTCATCTCCTCGAACGATACAGAGATCTGGATGAGGTGGTTGCCGTCGAACTGGAAGAACAGAGAATGCGGCGGGTAAGGGAAAATCTGCAGCGACTCAAACTCGAGTCCAGAGCAAAACTGATCGTCGCAGATGTGCGTGAGTATAAACGATGGTGGGATGGTGATCTGTTCGACCGCATACTGATCGATGCACCATGTTCCGCCAGCGGTGTGATCCGTCGTCATCCCGATATCAAAACTCTGCGACGTGAGTCAGATATCGAACCGCTGGTGCAGTTGCAGTCAGAAATTTTAACTTCTGCCTGGCAGATGCTGGCCGCCGGTGGAGAGTTGCTCTATGTCACCTGTTCTGTTTTCAAGGACGAGAATCAAAACCAGATAGCTGATTTTATTGGCGTTAACAGCGATGCTGAAGAGATCAAAATAATGGCGGACTGGGGAGTGCCCTGTGAGCACGGTCGACAGTTGCTACCCGGTGAGCAGGATGCGGATGGCTTCTATTTCTGTCGCCTCAAAAAACAGTATGAAAAGTGAGTATAACCCTGAAAAATGCAAGCGTTAGGGGTAAACTCCGGCCTATGAAAATCGAGTCTCTACTGACGTTGTTATGAATATTATTATTTTAGGTGCCGGACAGGTGGGTTCCAGTGTTGCAGAAAACCTGTCATCCGAGGCCAACGATATAACCCTGGTCGATTCCAATGCAGTCTTGTTGAGCGATCTAAGAGACCGATATGATATCCAGACCGTCGTCGGGCACGCCTCTCATCCCGATGTTTTAATAAAGGCGGGCATCCAGGATGCTGACATGCTGGTCGCCGTAACCAACAGCGATGAGACCAATATCGTTGCCTGCCAGATCGCACACAGCCTGTTTCATACACCGACCAAGATTGCGCGAGTGCGATCCCAGGAATTTCTGAAATACAAAGAATTATTTAATGACAGTGATCTGCCTATCGATGTGTTGATCAGTCCGGAGCAGTTGATCGCGGAGCATATCCAGCGGTTGATCGAATATCCAGGTGCTTTGCAGGTACTGGATTTTGCGGGTGGTCGCGCTCGTCTGGTCGGAGTCAAAGCCTTTTACGGTGGGCCGCTGGTGGGTCATGAGATTTCAGAGCTGAGAAAACACGTACCCAGTGTCGATTCGCGTGTGGCTGCTATCTTCCGACGCGGCAAAGGTATCGTGCCCGATGGTCACCAGGTGATCGAAGCCGATGATGAAGTATTTTTTATCGCTGCACGAAAAGATATCCGCGCAGTGATGTC
>DROB01000352.1 GCA_011321985.1 Gammaproteobacteria bacterium
ACAATTTTTCACGACCCGCGACTTTCAGCGGGGAGCCCAAAGGGTCAGGTACAGGGAGGTACCTGATAATCCCGCCCAAAACCTCTCTGCCAAACATATCAATTCCCCATAAAAAGGGCTTTTTTATTGGCAGAGAGGAAGGGTGAGAAACCGAGTGGGTTCGAAAAAATTGTCTGGAACAATTTTTCACGACCCGCGACTTTCAGCGGGGAGCCCAAAGGGTCAGGTACAGGGAGGTACCTGATAATCCCGCCCAAAACCTCTCTGCCAAACATATCAATTCCCCATAAAAGGGGCTTTTTTATTGGCAGAGAGGAAGGGTGAGAAACCGAGTGGGTTCGAAAAAATTGTCTGGAACAATTTTTCACGACCCGCGACTTTCAGCGGGGAGCCCGAAGGACTAGATACAGGGAAGTACCAGATAATCCCGTCTGTGCCTGCAGCCAACCATATTGCCCAAAGCTTTTTAACCGGTAAAAAGCGGGAACAAACCATGACTGGATGCTCCAAACTGGTTAAAAACATGCGATCTATACGTTTGATCCAAGCTCTGTTCGCGGAATAAATTCCGCTCCTACAAGTGAGCCTGGCCTGTGGGAACGGTTTTCAAACCCTGTACAATAAGGCCATGAAACAAACGAGCACCGCTTTATTAGACGATGATAAAAAACACGTCTGGCACCCCTACAGTTCAACCCATTCTGACACACCCGTATTTGCTGTTAAATCGGCAGACGGAGTTCACCTACGGCTAGAGGACGGTAATCGGCTCATCGACGGTATGTCGTCCTGGTGGTGTGCCATCCACGGTTATAACGTTGCCAGATTAAACCAGGCTATAAAAAACCAGCTCGACGCTATGGCGCATGTCATGTTCGGTGGCCTGACTCATGCTCCGGCTGTCGATCTATGTAAAAAACTGGTCGAGATTACACCCGGCAAGCTCGAAACCGTTTTTCTTGCTGACACCGGCTCAGTCGCCGTTGAAATCGCATTGAAAATGGCCGTGCAATACTGGCATGCCAGACAACAACCCGGTAAACAGCAATTTATCAGCCTAAGAAAGGGGTACCACGGTGACACGCTCGGTGCTATGTCAGTCTGCGACCCGGTTACGGGCATGCATACCTTATTTAACGATTTGCTGGCTAAAAATTATTTTATTTCATCACCGGAATGTGCCTTTGGCGAAGCCTGCCAGACAGAACACCTCGATGAATTAAGACATACTCTGGAACAACAGCATGACACTGTCGCCGCCCTGATTCTCGAACCCATTGTACAGGGAGCCGGTGGTATGAAATTTTATTCCGCCGATTATCTGAAACAGGCCAGAGACCTGTGCCGAGAATACGATGTCCTGCTCATCGCTGATGAGATCGCTACTGGTTTTGGTCGCAGCGGCAAGCTGTTTGCCTGTGAACATGCGAACATCTCACCAGACATCATGTGTGTCGGAAAATCACTCACTGGCGGATACATGACTCTGGCAGCTACTCTCTGCAGAAAAGAGATCAGTGACACTATCAGTAACCATCCACCTAATGTCTTCATGCACGGCCCTACCTTTATGGGTAACCCACTGGCATGCGCGGTGGCTATCGAAAGTATCCGTTTGCTGCAATCCTCGCCCTGGCAGCAGACTATCTCAAATATCGAGCGATGGCTGGAGAAAGGGCTTGAACCCTGCAGGGCACTGGAGTCAGTCGAAGATGTTCGTGTATTGGGAGCGATCGGTGTCGTCGAATTAAAACAGGCTGTTAACATGGCTGTTATCCAGCAGGCATTTGTCGATGAAGGTGTCTGGATTCGACCATTTGGCAAACTGGTTTATCTGATGCCACCCTACATCATCAGTGAAGAAGAATTAAACGCATTAACTCGGGCGATTTACACTGTGCTAAACAATGGAAAACACCTATAATTTGATACACGGACAAATTGTGTTGCTGCATCAGGGTTATTACCATCGAAGTTACTAAATCGCTTTGTCGACCACTATTCCTATCGCTTGCGGTCGTTGTTGCCTGCATCATTTTTATCTTCAATTACCTGCCAAAACTCAATAGCCTCTCATTACTCGAACGGATAAAAAACAATGGTCAGCTGGTCGTCGCTACCCGAAACAGCCCGACCACCTATTATGAAGGTGCCGATGGCCCTGCCGGGCTCGAATATGAGATGGTAAAAATGTTTGCCGATGATCTGGGCGTTAACCTCACATTAGTTATTCCGGATTCATTTGACGACCTGCTCGATAAGATCTCAAAAAATGAC
>DROB01000353.1 GCA_011321985.1 Gammaproteobacteria bacterium
GTCCCCGGGTAGACTGTGCTTTCTGTCTCTGTAAGTTGTTTGCGCGAACATAAACAGGGAAATATCAGTGACTGTGAAATGAGTTGTTCTAATGCCTGTGTATAGTGCGAGGTCTGTTCTGATTGATAGAGGATGTCACCATCCCATTCGAAACCAAATGCATCCAGTGTCTTTAGTATATCGACATCAGCACCTTTTACCCGCCGCGTGGTATCGACATCTTCCATACGAATGACCCATTCACCGTTATTTTTTTTAGCCTGGAGATAACTGCCGACAGCAGCAACGAGGGTACCGAAATGGACCGGGCCTGTTGGGGAAGGGGCGAACCGTCCCCTGTAAATGGGAGAACTTTTGTTAGACATTTAGCAACGGGTCTTGCCGTAAAGGATACAATGATTTAATCGAAATTAAAAACTTATCTCAGATTTTGACCTCTGTGGTGGAAAATAAAAAAGCCGGTAATAGATACCGGCTTTTCCAGATTCAAACCTGCAGGTTTTTTACTTACCACGCGTCTGTTTCTCTTTGATCTCATCGAGGCTCTTACAGTCGATACACTGCGTTGCAGTCGGTCGGGCTTCCATCCGGCGTAAACCGATCTCGACACCGCAGGTGTCGCAGTAGCCGTATTCACCATTACTCATCAGCTGTAATGTATCATCAATTTTTTTGATGAGTTTGCGTTCGCGATCACGGGTGCGAAGCTCCAGGCTGAATTCTTCTTCCTGTGTTGCACGGTCAGCAGGATCAGGGAAATTGGCTGCTTCGTCTTTCATGTGATCAACCGTACGATCAACCTCAGACATCAATTCCATTTTCCATGCATCGAGGATCTCGGTGAAGTGGCTTATCTGGGCCTCACTCATGTATTCTTCGCCTTTTTTAGCCTTGTAGGGCTTGATTGTGTGTTCTTGGACAGGCGCTGTATTTGCCATCTGTAACTCCAGTTTGTACATAATATAAATAAAATCAATATCTTATGAAAAATCGCGTTTCTGCATAAAATATTGCGAGCGACTTTTTACCACATATTTGTCACTCATTGCAAACATATAGAATAACTCATTCTCGTGAGTAAGCTACCCGTTTAGGTTAATTATTATAAAAATAATTCAGTTTTATTGTGCGTTTCATCGTCTGTGTCTCGCGTAGAAAAAGGGGCTGTCTGGACGGGCGGTAGCATGGTGATAATGCGTCACTGGTTTCAGCTTTGATCGTCTGATTTAATGCAGGATTTGACCTGGCTGATTATACGTCCACTGAGCAGGCGAGTTTCGATAGTGTCTCCCTGGCGGATGTGTGTGATCGAGGTCACAGCCTTTCCTCTGCTATCCAGTGTGATGGAATAACCGCGCTCCATAGTCTGTAGTGGACTGACGGCATTTAATGTACGGGCAACATTGCTCAACTGTGCGGTTTTCTGCGCCAGATTATTTGATGTCGCCTGCTGCAGTCTCGTTGTCAGGTAAAATGCGGACTGTTGTTTTTTCTCTAACAGGACCGTGGGGTTCTGTGCTTCAAGTTTTGCACGGGCAGTGGCCAGTTTGCTCTTGTGGATAGCGAGCATGGATCGCTGGTGGAGCATTAACCGTTTTACCCATTCCTGATACTGTCGCCTGGAACGTTGTATCTGAGTCTCAGGGTGCTGTTGTTGCAGGCGACGGCGTAACCACTGAATCTTTTCCAGATAACGTTCGATCCTGGTGCGGGTCAGTTGCAGTAATTGTTGCTGAACCCAGTCAAATGACTGTAACCACGAGGACTGGTCGGGAGTGACGGTTTCGGCCGCCGCGGTGGGTGTGGCCGCTCGGATGTCAGCGACATAATCCGCGATGGTGACATCGACTTCATGCCCGACACCGGTAACCACAGGCACGGGACAGGCGTGGACAGCACGGGCGACACTCTCTTCGTTGAACGACCAGAGATCTTCCAGCGAGCCACCACCTCGTACCAGCAGGATAACATCGCAGGTTAAATCACCGTGTTTCACCTGTTCGCCGATGAGGGCGAGGGCATGGCATATGGCCGGTGCAGCATCAGTACCCTGTACCGGTACAGGAAATAGTTTGACAGGGATAGACGGAAAGCGTCTTTCGATCACGCTCAATACATCGTGTAGGGCGGCACCTGTTCTGGATGTGATGATGCCGATAGCTTCCGGCAACTCAGGGATATCCTGTTTGCTGGAGGTGTCAAACAGGCCTTCACCCGCCAGTTTTATCTTGAGTTGTTCAAACTGACGGCGCAATGCACCATCACCGGCTTCTTCCATACGATCGATGATCAGCTGGTAGTTACCGCGAGGCTGGTACAGGCTGACCTTTGCACGGACCAGGACCTGTGCTCCATTCTCTGGCTGAAATTTAAGAGATCGGTTACGGCCTTTAAACATGGCGCAGCTCACTTGCGCTGAATGATCTTTCAAACTGAAATAGATATGTCCAGAAGCCGGTTGTGCCAGGTTTGACATTTCACCTTCGACCCATATCCAGGAAAATTCCTGTTCCAGAAGGTTGGCGACAGACTGGTTTAGGGAACTGACACTGAATATATTCGTATTTTGTGGCAAAGGCATAGCGGGATTTAAACATAAAAAAAGCCGGTAATCCCATGAAGAGATTACCGGCTTGCAGGTATTCGGTGCTGTTAGTTGTGCGGACCGGTCACCCCCGATTGTTGCGCAGCCTGTGCGACGGCCAGTTCACCCTGTTTTTTGGCTTTCGCGACCAGTTTCATGGCTTTTTTATTTTTACCCTTTTTGTTGAGTGCCTCAGCTTTTTTCAGTAACTTGCGGCTGTCCCGCCATTCATAGTTAACAGCTTTAGCTTTATCGATGGAGGCATTGGCCTCTTTTACGGCTGAATCATAGTTGCCGGCCTGCGCCATAACCGGGTTGAAAAGGCAGGCACTGGCGATCGAGATGAGGCTGATTTTTATTATTTGCATGAATTATCTCCACTTGGTGTACTTGGTTGTGATTGAAA
>DROB01000354.1 GCA_011321985.1 Gammaproteobacteria bacterium
CGTAACTTTTTGCGGCTGCTGGCGATCGAGTGGTGTATGGCAGAGCCGACAGTTATGCTGTGAACCGTCAAATTTCCAGTCAGTCTGAAAATAAGGGTCGACCCATGCATGAGCATGAATACTGGTCTGCCACTCACCATAGAAATCAGGGTGACAACGACCACATTGTTCTGCACTTAGATCAGCGAGTAAGGCTGGAGTCTGTGAAGTGTCGACCGGCCAGGCAAAACGTTCATCGACGATAAAAATATTCATCGGTCGTATAAATCGCCAGATAAGAAAACCGGCCAGTATTATAATCACGATGACGGTGGCTTTTTTCCTCATATGGAGTTGTATCTATCGACAGATATTTTTATTCGACAGGGTAACGTTTTTTAATCCAGTCCGTCATTCCCATCTTTGCCACATGTACATCGGCGAAACCTTTCTCGGCAAGCAGTTGTGCGGCCTTCGATGATTTACGATCCGTCCGGCATATCGTCACCACTGTCTTTTCATAATAATCATCGATCTCATCGATACGTTGTTCCAGTTCTTCTAATGGCAACAATACAGAACCCGCGATGTGCCCCTGCTCACCGACATAGTCTTCTGCCGTGCGTACATCGAGTAATAAGATATCATCGCCCGCATCGATCCGTTGTTTCAAGTTGACGATGTTCAGCATCTCACCTTTACGTACACTGCCTATGAGGCGTGGTAAAAAAGCGACCAGCCCGAGCAGAGCGAGTGCCAGCATGGTTTTCTGAACCAGACCCTCACCACCCGTCGCGGCTTCTTTACCTATATAACCGAGGTAGGTGAAAACAAAAGCACCCGGCAACATGAAGATATATGTTGCGATACCGTAATGTGAAAATTTTATTTTTGTGAGACCCAGACCGTAGTTCAGCAGATTGAACGGGAACAGCGGTACCAGACGGGTGAAAGCGACAAAACGCCAACCTTCATTCTCGACCCCGTTTATCAGCTGTTTCAATCTACCGCCGGTCTTCTTTTCTACCCAGCTGGATACCAGATAACGTGAGATCAGAAAAGACAACATGGCACCGATGGTAGCTGCTGTCAGGTTATAAAATGTGCCGAGTACCGGACCGAACAGGGCACCACCGAGCAAGGTTAATACCGTGCCGGGAAAGAAAAAAACCGTGCCCACGATATAGATGAACATGAACAGTATCGGTGCAGCATTACCGGCTTCTTCTATCCAGCTCTGGATCGCGATAGCATCCAGTTGCTCACGGTAGCTCAACACGATGGTGATACCCGCAACGATAAAAGTGGATATCAGAAATTTCCATAGATTATTTTTTATCATCTGTCTCTTCCTGCTGATTCCATTCACGGCGGTTAATCGCATAACCGGATACCTTACCGATGAATGGCATGATCAGCATGCCACTTATCCATGAGCTCATCCGGGGCTCACGGAAGGTACGGATACCGATGACCATATTCTCATGACCGGCACGTGGCTGATCGCGGTAGGTGCCAAATAGACGGTCCCACCACGGCAGGCTAAAACCAAAATTACTGTTGGTTTCATCATCCTCCACTGAATGGTGTATCCGATGCATATCAGGTGTGACCAGCAATAGACGTAAAAATTTATCCAGCGTCAGATTTAACCTGACATTACTGTGATTGAACATGGCGGTCGCATTTAACATCACTTCAAAGATTACCACAGCGACCACCGGTGGACCGAGCAACATGATGGTGGCAAATTTTATCAACATGGAGAGGATGATCTCTATAGGATGAAAACGGGCACCGGTAGTAACATCGTAATCGAGATCAGCATGATGCACCCGGTGCAGACGCCAGAGAACAGGAACCGCATGTACCATGACATGCTGGAGATAGATAATGCAATCCATCACCACCACCGAGATAAAGATAGCGAATACCGGTGATACTTCGAAATAATTCAGCAGTCCCCAGCCCTGTTCATTGACGAAGGCGGCCATACCGACAGCCGCTGCTGGAAACAATAAGCGCAGGATAAAACTATTGAGAAAGACCAGTCCCAGATTATTCGACCAGCGTACGACTTTAGAAACCGTCAATGCACGCCGTGGTGCGATGTATTCCCAGATCGCCATCACCACAAAAATACCCAGAAAGAAGCTCAGCCGGATAATCACTTCATTACTCATTATAAATTCATCGATAGCCATCATTGATTCTCGTCATGCCGTGGCCGCGACGGCCTGTGCTATACTTATTTCATTAATACACTATTCAAGTGATTAGTTGATTACTAGAATAATGGATTTGAGACTAATGTCAAGCCACAGGTATAAACCATGAGTTTTAAGCAGGACATTTTTGCCCAGTTTGCCCGGGTCGGTAAGGCTCTGAGCAATGGTAACCGACTGGAATTACTGGAGTTTCTGGCTCAGGGCGAACGCAGTGTCGAGCAACTCAGCAAGGTTGCCGGACTCACCGTTGCAAACACCTCACAGCACCTGCAACAGTTGCGCCACGCCGGCATGGTTACCTGCCGGAAAGAAGGCCTGAAGGTGTATTACAGCATAAGCGGTGATGATGTGATCAACCTGCTGGGTACCCTGCGTGTAGTGGCAGAACGCCACGTCACCGATGTGCAGCATCTGGTCAATACCTACCTGACGGTAAAAGATGACCTGGAGCCCGTGCCACGCGAAGAACTGCTGGAACGAGCACGAGATGGACTGATCACCGTGCTCGATGTCCGTCCACCAGAAGAATATGCCGCAGGACACGTACCCGGGGCGGTCAATATCCCTCTGAGTGAATTAGAGCAGCGACTCGAAGAACTCAGCAATCCACTTGGTACAGAACGGGAAATAGTCGCTTACTGCCGTGGACCACACTGCGTACTGGCATTTGATGCCGTTGCCCGACTGCGGGAACAGGGCATGAAAGCACGCAGGCTGGAAGACGGTTACCCAGAATGGCAGCTGGCCGGTTTACCGGTAGAAAAAGTATAAGTCAGATTTTCAGTAGCCTGCCAGGATGCTTACGTCCGGTTGATATCATCGATGATAGGACAACCCTGTTCTGATCCGACACAAAGATTCACCAACAGCGTCAACTCATTTCGCAAGGTGGTGAGTGATTTTAAATTTTCCTCGACTTCGCTGAGTTTATTCTGCGTGAGCTCACGCACACTTTTTTTAACCCGTGCCGGATTTTCCCGCATCTGCAACAACTGTGCTATCTCATCGAGTGAAAAATTCATGGTTTTGGCCCGTTGTATGAACCGGAGCCGCGACAGGTCTCTCTCATCGTAGAGCCGGATACCTGATGGTGTCCGGTTGATCTTTCTTAACAGACCGATCTTCTCGTAATAACGTAGTGTATCCGCAGTGAGCCCGGTCTCTTTCGAAATATCACTTATCCTGTAACTGGCCGGTTTTTTCTTCCCTTCAGATGCCA
>DROB01000355.1 GCA_011321985.1 Gammaproteobacteria bacterium
CGTTATAGAGAACCACTTCTTCGACGACATGCAGTACCTGAAGTGCAGCCCCGTACCGTGAAGCGATATCCTGTGCGCGTGCGGCAGTGCGTTCTGCATGTTGAGAAAAATCAGTCGCCAGTAAAATAGTCTGGTAAGGTTTCATGGTCATCGCTTCCTGTGTTATCTGTTGCACTTATTCTAGGCGTAATTATGCGGCTACTATATGATATTAGTCAAAAGAATGCGTATGATATTGCACTAGACTGGCGGGGCAGGGCATTGATTAATATGCTGCCTGTCTCCATATTGATAGTGACTAAACTTGATAAAGGCCTGTCCGGGTAGCATCATATGAGAATATGCAGGCTAAGGATATAATCAGGCTCAGGCCTGGAGGAATATATGAACAAATCAAAATACGATGATCCGCTCGATGCGCTCGGTGATGCTTATGAAAAATTGTATGAGCACACCGCGACAGACATACACAAACTAAAAGATGAAGGCGGACCCAAACTCCATCAGATCATCGAGGAAGCAAAAGACAAGGCCGTCGAGCTGGACGAGCTGGCAGCAGATGATGCAGTAAAACTGGTAGCATGGTTGAAACGTGACTTACAGGATGCAGTTAACTATCTCTCTGAGGCCGGTCACGAGATAAAAGACTGGTTGGGTTTTGAAACTGACCTGCTGGAAAATGAACTGTTCTACATGTTTCTGGATGTCGCTGACAAGACCACGGTCGAGTTGCAGCAATTTAAAGAGAATGCCGAACATCCCGAATACCACACCGGAGAAATTAGTGGCCCGGGTACATTGACCTGCGATGAGTGTGGTGAAAAGCTGCATTTTTACAAAGCCGGAAGAATACCGCCCTGTCCTAAATGCCATACCACGGTATTCCATCGTTCGACATCAGAATTGTAGCTTCTAGACACATCGCCTGACTTTCAACCATGCTGAGATGGTTACACCGTGTCTGGTTAAAACATGTTCTCTATCGTTCGCGGATACCCTATCCGCTCTGGCACGAAGTTATCTCCGGTGTGTCCGTCCTGTCGTGCCTGGATTTTCGCGAACAGCACCGCCTGCGGAAATTGTCCAGTCTGTTCCTGCATGAAAAAACCATCAGTGGTGCGGGTAGCTTCGATGTCGATGATAAAAAACGTGTCTATATAGCGGCACAGGCCTGTCTGCTGATATTGAATCTTGATCTTGATTATTTTAGTGGCTGGCATGAGATCATCATCTATCCCGATAGCTTCGTCATAAAACGTGAAGAATACGACGACAGT
This sequence comes from Gammaproteobacteria bacterium, assembly GCA_011321985.1. Classification (GTDB taxonomy): domain Bacteria; phylum Pseudomonadota; class Gammaproteobacteria; order SZUA-229; family SZUA-229. The sequence continues at coordinate 1,278 of DROB01000355.1, forward strand.
GGCGTGGTGCATGAGACACGGCGCACACTCGCTGGTGAGGCATGGGGACGTGGCCCGGTTATCCTGTCGTGGTCAGATGCCCGGCCTGGCTCGCATTCACACGGTCCGGCATCCAATGTCATCCTGCATGAATTTGCCCATAAGCTCGATATGTTAAACGGTGCCGCCAACGGCATGCCACCGCTACATAAAAACATGGTGCGTAAACAATGGACAGCCAGCCTGTCGCAGGCATACGACAGGCTCTATCACCAGATCGAACGTCACCATCATACCGTTATCGATCCCTATGCGGCAGAAAATCCCGCTGAATTTTTTGCAGTGCTAACCGAAGTGTTTTTTGAAAAACCGGACCTGTTACATAAACTCTACAGTCAGGTCTATCTTCAATTAAGCCTGTATTACCGGCAGGACCCGCTACGGCATATGTGTCGTCATCAACGGGATTAAAAGCTGGACTAGCATCACGTTACGGTAGCCTCATCATGCTGATTTTTTAATGGTATTTTGATTTTGTTATAGATGGCGAGTAGAGTGTAGTTGATCGCAAAGGCAGGGTTGGGTACCAGTAATTAAAGTCCTTTTGAAAATATAAAGCAGGGTGTGTTTTTGCGATATTTATGTAGGATAATCAGATGCTTGTAGAAAGTGTAAAGTGTTATATCCCAAGACTGGGGTGTTATAACACCTCGGTTTTGGGGTTGGATATAAGTTAGGCAAAAAATAATATGTTCACTATTCGTGGTTAAGGCTAGCTTATGACTGGACTTTTGTTCTTTTTTCTCTTTATCTACGGCTTCATAGAAATGCTGTGCGTAGGGAATATGTCTTCAGGCCCTTTTACAAACGGGTTTGTTGCCTATAAAAAAATATTTCCATTCAATTTTGATAAGGCACATACGCTTAGAACAAAGAAACTAAAAGAAAGGCTTGATAGAAATTTAAATTGGGTGGGTTATCATGAATATGAGTTGCGAAGATTAAATGCACAGGAAATTATTTTTACTGAAAGGCTGCATCAGTTCCTAGCCAAAAACATAGACACCCATACATAGAAAACAAAAATTAAGCCTTTTTATCTGTTAATGTTTTTTGCCGATGGTGAAATAAGTGGGAAATGTCGCGTATTTCAGGTTTCTTATTGAACTGCTGTGATATCGCTTAATTCAGACAATAACCTTCCATGCACTAATAAAATTAGTGCCTGTTTATTCTAAATAGCCGGTGCAGATTAACTACTGGAAAACAACGTCTCACATTGTTTAATACCATGCGTCCAGTTTATCCCGATTTCCTCACAGGCACTGCGTACATGATGGGCGGCTCCTACCAGATGTTTGAACGGGGATTCAAAGTTTTTTGATAGATAAAGCCAATTACGTGGGTCGATTTCCAGGCGTTGCAAGATGCCCGGTATATGCTGCGGAATGTATCCTTTCTTGTCTTCACGAATAATGCGACCCGTCCAGTCTACAAGCTCCAGGCAAAAAACATAGACACCCATACATAGAAAACAAAAATTAAGCCTTTTTATCTATTAATGTTTTTTTCCGATGGTGAAATAAGTGGGAAATATCGCGTATTTCAGGTTTCTTATTGAACTGCTGTGATATCGCTTAATTCAGACAATAACCTTCCATGCACCAAGAACATAGACACCCATACATAGAAAACAAAAATTAAGCCTTTTTATCTGTTAATGTTTTTTGCCGATGGTGAAATAAGTGGGAAATGTCGC
>DROB01000356.1 GCA_011321985.1 Gammaproteobacteria bacterium
CTGAGTTTTATCTCGATCGGTTCTGCCCGTAGTGGTGCCAGGATGAAGTGGGTAAGCAATATCAATACGCAGTAAGCCGTTTTGGTGTAAGGCATCGAGTGCTTCCTCTGGTTACGATCTCTGTCATCTTACTCTGCACGTAAATGGCAGGATGCCATCAGCATAAAGCAGTTTTCCTTCAGTTAAAAAGACATTAATCAATTTTTAGTGGATTTTTTTCCGTATCACCGGTATCTGTTTCCAGTTCCAGTGGTTGCGCTATGCTGTCCTGCTCGGCATCGTGTTGAACGGCTTCACGTTCATGCTGGATCTTCAGCATCGTGGTGAAAGCAGAAACATCACCGATCAATGCGCGAGTGGCGATCTCGGCGGTAACCACGGCGATCATACCGGGCAGGATGACATGCAGATTGCCGGTCAATTCCATCAGTGCGACCAGTGCTGACAGTGGTGCGCGTAATATCGCTCCCATCATCGCGACCATGCCGATCATGGCATAAAATCCGGCAGACCCGGCGTAGAAGGGATACCAGTCCTTTATCAGTAATTCGGTGAGGCCACCGACAGCACCACCGATGATCAATGACGGGCCGATCAGACCGCCGGGCAGACGTGCCCCGATAGAGACAGCGGTAGCGATAAGTTTGGCAAACAGCAGCAGGAATAATGCCTGCAGGCCGGGTTCGTTATTGAATATGCGGCTGAGTGCATCGTAACTGACTCCCATGATGCCCGGAGCCCATTGTGCCAGTAGACCGGTAAGTACACCGGCCAGGACGAAAGCGTATAGGGGACGCCAGGTCAGCGTGAGCTTTGCGGTGTGTCTCACAGCGACGATAAAACCGGTTCCCAGTATGCCGATAACCACACCCATGAGCATCATGATGGGCAGTTCGGCAAGTGAGCATATCGACAATGCCGGCACGGCAAAAGCCGGACTCTCACCATACACGATACGACTGATAACCGTGCCCACCACCGAGGCCACGATGACCGGCACGATATTGTTTATCGCGTACCGCACCCGCAGCACTTCGATGACAAAGATGACACCAGCGAGCGGAGTATTGAAAGCTGCGGCTATCGCAGCTGCACCACCTGCTGCAGCCAGCAGGTAATTCTCATCTTCATCGAGCTTCAGCTTTTCACTGAGCAGGGAGGCACTGGCTGCCCCGAGGTGCACCCCCGGGCCTTCTCGATCGACCGAATGGCCGGAGACGATGGTGATCAAACCGCCAAAAAACTGTACCAGAGCATTGGAAAAAGGCAGGTTCAGCTTCCGGAAGCGCAGATAATCGAGCAGGTGTACGATACCGACAGCCCGTTGGCCCGCTGGCAATCGTTCGAAGATTAATGCCAGTAGCAGGGCACCGGTAACCGGCAGCATAAAACGTAACCAGCCTGGCAGTGCCTCGTAATTGCCCAGATGATTATCGGGTAAAAAGGCGGTTTGACTCAATTCGATGGTGAGTCGAAACAGGGTGACCAGCACGCCTGCCATGAAACCGGTGATGGCACCGAGTAGAGAGATCCGAAGCAGTAATTTATCCAACAGTTAAAACTCGCTAATATGAGAAGAAAGTGTAACATCAAGTTGATTTTGAACAGACCGGTATTCTAACCATTCAGGACACTTCATTTTTGTGAGACTCCCATGACCGTAGACAAGAACTGGCTGGATAAACTGCCCAAGGTAGAACTGCATCTGCACCTGGAAGGCAGTCTGGAACCTGAGCTCATGTTTGAACTGGCGCAGAGAAATGCCATCACCCTGCCTTTTGATACGGTAGAGCAGGTCCGTCAGGCCTATTCGTTCAGTAATCTACAGGATTTTTTAGATATCTACTATCAGGGAGCGAATGTACTGTTGGTCGAACAGGATTTTTATGACCTGACATGGGCTTACCTGCAAAAATGCCATGAACAGAACGTGGTTCACGTCGAACCCTTCTTCGATCCACAGACACATACCGATCGTGGAGTTGCCTTCGAAACGGTACTGAATGGAATCTCGCGTGCGTTAGACGATGCGCGGCTCCAGTTCGGCATCAGCAGTCAGCTGATCATGTGTTTTCTTCGTCATCTGAGCGAGGAGGCCGCCTTTGCCACGCTAGCGCAGGCAGAACCTTTTCTGGATAAGATCATCGGTGTGGGCCTGGACAGTTCAGAACGCGGGCAACCACCGGAAAAATTCAGCCGTGTATTTGCCAAAGCCCGTGAGCTCGGTCTGCTGACCGTCGCCCATGCGGGTGAAGAAGGTCCGGCAGACTATATCTGGACAGCCATCGATGATCTGAAAGTTTCACGTATCGATCATGGCGTACGTGCCAGTGAAGATGCTTCATTGATGTCATATCTGATCGAACACAGGGTGCCGCTGACGGTTTGTCCTCTGTCGAATACCAGACTGTGTGTATTTGAAGAGATGTCACAACATACGATTTTGAAAATGTTAGAGCAGGGGGTCTGTGTGACGGTCAACTCGGATGACCCGGCCTATTTTGGCGGGTATATGACGGAGAATTTTGTCGCGTTAGCAGAATCGCTGAATATGACAGAACAACAGGCAATACGGCTGTTAAAAAACAGTGTCGAAGCCAGTCTAGCCAGTGAACAGAGAAAGCAGCAGATACTGGAGATGATCGCTCTGTTGCCTGCTGATGAGCGTGGATAAAAGCAAGGTCCGGCATCTATCCTGGATACATAAAGTCAGGGTATAGAAAGAGCTTACCTGAAAGTCGCGCGTTTTTTCAGCTGTTCGAGTTCCAGTTCACTGACACAGCGAGCGATGAGCCGTGACTGTACCCTGGTCAGGGCATCGAAACAGGCACCGATGATCTGTCGGTTACGGGAAGGGATGTCTTTCAGATAGCGCATCTCTACCGTGCAATAGAGCCATTCTCTGCACGGTAATTCGATGGCGCATTCATATTTCTGACCGATTTTCAGGTTGCTCTTCTGGTCGGAGATAATTTCACCAGCACCCCCGTGTGACAGGTCGCGCAGTTCACCTCTGAGTATCCTGTCGCTGCCATCATCGACCAGCACGTACAGTTGTTGCGTGGCAGGGATACGTACCCGGTATGCCATGCGCCGTTGTCTGTATCTGAGCCTGAGTGGCAATTTCATATAGTAGGTGAGCATATCATCCGACTTATCGACATGATGCAGCGTGGTGTTAAAACTAAAATCGACACCTTCAAGTTTTCCGGTGATAAAAACCTTGCCGGAATCGAGCAAGCGTTCGTGTCCGGTGGCGGGTATGAACTCATCCAGTAACACATAAGGTCTGTCAACACCGACGATACAGCTGGTATATTGCACTTTATGTCCCTGTATCTGCACGGTGAGTGGCGAATAGTGTTTTGACAATTGCTCGAGCAGACGCGCGATCCTGGCCGGATCAGTAATTTCTTCACTATCGGTGGGTGCGATAGCGGCATGGCGTTGTAGTATTTTAAACATACTGTTCATGTAATCTTATGGCCGACTTAAAACTGAACTTCCATTTGATTATCGTCTGCACTGAAACTTTCTATAGTTTTTTTAGCTGTTTCTGTTGTTCTGACTTCTTTCTTCATCTGAGAGAAATCATGAGAGAAATCACGGTTTGCAAACCGCTCCTGCGAGGCGGGGCATTTCTGCAGGAGCGGAACGTATTCCGCGATGCCGCTCGTTAACGGTTTGAGCGGAAGGGTAAACTGCTAATAGAGGACCTCCTCTGGCCATCATGAAGACCATTTC
>DROB01000357.1 GCA_011321985.1 Gammaproteobacteria bacterium
ATCCATGTGCGCTCGGATGCCGCGTCCGTGCGGCATACGGTCTCAGTCATTTGCTGGATTTCATTTCTTCAATAGTTAACGGGACAGCAGTGAAGTAAAATCAAACGTTTTTCTCTGCGGTAAACCGCTTTTAATCTTTTAAAGTTGAATGTAAACGTCGGGTTACGCTGCGCTACCCCGACCTACGAAAAAAACTAAAAAAGGTTTTTTTCGCGCCCTTCGCGGCAAAAAATGTTTCTAAATCTTTTAACATCCACTTTACGTCGGAAACAGACTTTAAATCAATTCAGGACTGGTAGCTATTTATAATACTGTAACTTTATTTTTTTTCTATCGCTTCCGGACGACCCAGATGGTAACCCTGAACGTAATTCACTCCGATATCCTGTAATACACCAAGTGTCGATTCATCTTCCACATGCTCTGCTATGGTACGTAACCCCATGACCTGACCGACTTGCTGAATCGATTCGACCATCGCTCTATCTATAGAGTCTCGACTGACATCCCTGACGAAGCTACCGTCGATCTTTAAATAATTGACAGGTAGCGTCTTCAGATATGCAAATGAACTCAGGCCGCTTCCGAAATCATCCAGAGCAAATTTACAGCCATAGTTTTTGAGTTCGTTAATAAATATGCTCGCTTTGGTCAAGTTACTGATGGCTACCGTTTCTGTAATTTCGAAACAGACATTAGTAAGCGAGATACCGTATTTATTTTTTAATTCAAGGATATAGACCAGTAGACCACTATCATTAATCGAATCACCTGATAAGTTGATGGCGAAGACACGATCGGTTCCTTTTATCGGATCTGCGGGGTCATCTTTACCCATGTGTTTAAATACTTCTCGTATTACCCACCGATCGACCTCAGGCATCAGTCCGTAGCGTTCTGCCGCAGGTATGAATGCGCCAGGTGGGATGATACTGCCATCTTCATCTATCATACGCAGCAAGATTTCGAGGTGGTTTCTGCTCTTATCTGTAGCACCGACGATCGGTTGTTGAAAAAGTTGAAAACGATGTTCTTCCAGAGCCCTGGATATCCTGGCTGTCCAGTGCATCTGGCCATAACGTTCTGCCACTACTTCATCGGAAGGTTCATAGACATGCACTCGATTTCTACCCGAGTCTTTTGCAGCATAACAGGCGACATCTGCCGCACTCAGTACCTGTGACATTTCACAATTATCAGCATCGATGCCGATAACTCCTACGCTAACCCCAATCTCAAATGTTTTATCATCCCAGATGAACCGATAATCTTTTATTTTCTGGCGAATCTTATCGGCGATAGCCGTAGCCTGTTTTAAACCACAGTTCTCCAGGATGATACCAAATTCATCACCACCGAGACGAGCAACTATATCGCCACTACGTAAAACTTCATTAAAAAGTGCAGGCAACTGCTTCAGCAGTTCATCACCAGCGACGTGACCACATGTGTCATTTACGATTTTAAAATTATCCAGGTCAAGATAGAACAAGGTATGATTTTTTCCTTCTTCTCTTACATTGACAAGAATCTCTTCCAGATTTTCTTCGAACTTTCGCCGGTTATACAGGCCCGTCAACAGATCATGGCTCGCCTGATATGATAGCTGCCGTGTCAGTCGCCGTGTATGACTGACATCCTGTATCACGATCACCGCCCCCATCAGATCTCCCGTATCTGATTTCATCGGTGCAATGGAAACCTCGACCGAGATGATAGAATCATCTCGGGCTATCAGTGATGAATGTTCTGGAAGATGAACAATTTTTCCTGTCACAAAACATTCATGCAATGGATCATTGATAAGATTGCCTGTCGACTCATCGACGATGTTGAATACCTGCTTAAAACTTCTGCCTTTTATGTCTTCATTACTACACGCTAATAATTTTTCGCCTGCTGGATTCATGTAGACAAGACATTCATCGATATCAACAGTGACTACCGAATCGGTGATCGAGTGTAAGGTTACCTCTGCTCGTTCTTTTTCCAGCCCGAGGGCGACTTCTGAAGCAGAAGCCCTTTCCAGTGCCTGCACCAGTTCATTTTTATGTAATAAAATCGCATTGATAGCATTGTTGATAAATTTACCAAGATAACCAAATTCATCCGCACGTGATTCATCAAAACGTATGGCTTCATCACCGGTAGAAAACTTCTCTGCTGTCAAGACCATCTTTTGAAAAGGCTCAGATAGCATCTTCTGCAGTATACGTTGCAGGAGCATGCCAAAGATAAAAATACCCAGACCGATAAATAACAGGAAGTTTTTACGGATATCAGAAATCACCGTACTGGAATTTGTACAATACAATTCTATCTTTACCGCATGCAATTCAGTCGAATCCTGAGGATAGTAATGCAGTGTATACCTGTAGACATCATCGTCTTCTTCAAC
>DROB01000358.1 GCA_011321985.1 Gammaproteobacteria bacterium
CTTCGAAAGACTGTATTTCCTGTCATCGAAGTCAGGATATTCACAACCGCCTCTTTGGTCGACAATGCGGTAACTGTCACAGCACGGACAGCTTCAAAGACATCGACATCGAACGATGACAAAAAAACAGGGTTAATTATGGAACCAGCAAAGACAAACATTCGTGTGACCGATATGGCATGCATAGACGGTCACTCGACAGACCATTTCGAACAGGGCCCACATAAGGGTCCTGGTGATACACCTACCCCTGTCAGTGAGCTAGCTGCTTACTGCGGCGGTCATCATCTAAAAGAGGGAGTAAAGAATAATGAACACCGTGCCATCGGTGGAGACTGGTAATAAAATTTTAACCGAATATTACTGACAGTTATTTCCTTGATTATGTTATCGACACCATCAACCATGCCGTGCCATAGGAGCACGACTCTCGTTTTCTGTGCCATGCTCCTGCTGCTGTGCCAGTTACTGCCCACTAATGCTGTGGCAAAAAGCTATGCCATCGTACTGGCATCCGCACCGGGCAAAAATCTGGACTGGGAAGCAAAAAAGAGCCGCCTACTCAAAGGCCACACGCTCTACGTCGAGAAAACAGTGGTCAAAGGCGCACCATGGGAAAGATTATGCCTGGGCTTCTTTAGTAGTCGCAAACAGGCGGTCTCGTTACAGAAAAAGTTACAGAAAATCTATCCCGGAGCTTGGATACAGAAGGCATCGAAAAAGAACAGGACACGAGTAATCACTGCCGCAACAGTAACTAAACCAACGACGAAGAGTAAGAGGAAAGTCAAGGCCAAGGCTAAACGCAAAGATAAGGTAACAAAACAAAAACCAGTGCCGATAAAAAATACCAGCTCACTGTCACAGAAGCAGCTTGATAGTTTAATGTTAAGAGCTAAATCAGATTTTAAAAATAAAAAATATACCAGTGCCATCCGTTACCTTACCGCACTGACAGCGGCGGGTAGCCATAAGTATTCTCGTGAAGCACTCGAACTTCAGGGCCTGGCCCGGCATCGTAAGGGCCAGAGCGCGCATGCAGTCAACACCTATGAACACTACCTCAAACTATATCCTGATGGTGAAGGTTCAGAACGGGTCAGGCAGCGCCTGGCAGGGTTACTGACGGCGACCCGAGGCCCACGAAAAAAAATCCGTATGTCCTCGATGGATAAAAGAAAGAGCCGTTTCACCACCGCTGGCAGCCTGTCACAATTTTATCGTGTGAACCGGGCTTCGACCAATAATGCCGGCACTGTAACAAACCTGTCACAGCTCATCACTTTCCTCGACGTGACGACAGTAAACCGGTCAGCCATATTTGATCAACGCTTCCAGATTACAGCTGACCATACCTATGACTTCATCAGTGTCCGTGAGGATAACCGGTTACGCCTGATCGAGACTTATTACGAGTTAAATCACCGAAGGACCGGCACCTCTGGCAAGCTCGGACGACAGACACTGCGCATCGGTGGCATCTTGAAACGTTTTGACGGATTATCAGCGGGTTATCAGATCACGCCAGATATGCGAATAAATCTGCTGGGCGGTTATCCTGTTGAGATCGACAGGACTTCGATCAATAACGACAAGACCTTCTACGGACTCACCTTTGAAACCGGAACCTTCCTCGAACACTGGGACATGAACCTGTTTTATTTTGAGCAACGAGTTGGCAGCCTTAGAGATTTCTCCAGCACGGGTACGGAGATACGCTACCATGACAGAACAAAATCACTATTCGGCATGATTGACTACGACATGTTCTATAAAGAGATCCATATCGCCCAATTAAATGCCAATATCCAGCTCGCTCATGGACGCTCTGTTTATCTGAATACCTTCATACGTAAATCGCCGTTACTGGCTACCAGCAATGCCCTTGTCGGCAGACAGGAAAAATCGATCAGTGAATTAAAAAAGGTTCTGAATGCCGAGCAGATATACCAGCTGGCACGTGATCGGACGGCTGACAATCAGACTATAACCATAGGTGGCTCACAACCGGTGACCCAGCGGTTTCAGGTTGCAGCTGACCTTACCTTCACCCGCATCGGTGATACCAGGGCTTCCGGCGGTGTAGCAGCAACACCGGGCACCGGTACCGAGTACTTCCTTAACACACAGTTAGTGGGCAACAGCCTCCTGATGAAAAATGACAGCAATGTACTGGGCTTGCGTTATTACGACACAAGACCCACCAACACCATCTCTCTAATCGCTAACTCGCGATTCCCCATTGTACGTAACTGGCGTATAAACCCGCGACTGCAATTAGATTTTCGTAACTTCAAAGATGGCCGTTCACAAACAAAACTGCGCATGCTATTCAAAACGGATTACCGTTTTCGTAACAAGGCTCGTTTTAATTTTGAGATCGGCTATGACAGGACCAGCGATAGCAGCAACGCGCAGGCACTGGGCAACAATAATTTATTCCTTACCCTGGGTTATCGCTGGAATTTCTAGGGGACCTCAGGACCGTCCGACCTCTGGTTGCGAATCTCCGCCATAAGCAACGATTACCTCCATACCCAACCTCGAATCTGAGCGATGCTGAGAGTGATCAACTTCATTTAGAAGCCTTCCACAACGGTGCCTGGAATTATCGCGGTGCTTACCCCAAAAATATTTTATATAGGCAAATTCTTATGTTCTAATCCGCTGTTTTACTGAAATTATTAAGTCGCGGAAATCATTAAAAATAATCAAGTTATCCACAGTTTTTCCGAAATTTCTCCACCATAATATACACAATATATTGTGCTTGACTTCATACCTGACCACACCCTATAGTATCTAGCACAGTATGACCGCTCAAAAATAGTCGTACACATAATAATAACAAGTAACAAGAATCATCCGCAGGAAGGGCAATGCAGACAAATACACCAAAAGAACACGAACTATCAGAAAAATCCATCGCTCAAGCAACAGGCAAACCAGAAACCACACCCATAGACGCAACCAGTATCGCCGCGACCGCACCCGGTCAATTTCGTGTCATCCGGCGCAATGGCAAAGTCACCGCGTTCGATAGCGAGAAAATCTCGATCGCGATGACAAAAGCTTTTCTGGCTGTCGAGGGCGGTAACGCTGCTGCCAGTAACCGCATCCATGAGATCGTTAAAGATCTGACCGAGATGGTCACCTCCGCATTGACCCGTCGCATCCCGGATGGCGGCACATTCCATATCGAAGACATTCAGGATCAGGTCGAACTGGCTCTGATGCGGGGTGGTCACCAGCAGATCTCACGCGCCTACGTCATCTACCGTGACGAACACGCCAGGGCTCGTGCTCTGGAGCTGGAACAGGCGGAAGAGGACACAGCCAGTGTCATCAATGTAACACTGGAAGACGGTTCGGTGATCCCTCTGAATAATAAACGCCTCCACGCCATCGTGACCGAAGCCTGTGAAGGCCTTGTCGATGTTGATGCTCAGGCCATCCTGGATGATACCGAACGCAACCTGTTCGACGGCGTACCGGCCAAAGATGTCTCGCGCATGCTGGTGATGAGTGCTCGCACCCTGATCGAAAAACAACCCGATTACAGTTATGCCGCCTCACGTCTACTACTCGACGATCTACGTACCGAAGCACTGAGTTTTATTTACAACAAACCGACAAATGCGACACAGACAGAGATCAAAACACAATATGCCGGTTATTTTGATGCCTACATCAGACGTGCGATCGATATCGAACTGCTTGACCCTCGTCTGGCCGAATACGATCTTGATTTCCTGGGCAGACAACTGGATGCTTCTCGCGACCTCCAGTTTACCTACCTGGGCTTGCAGACCCTGTATGACCGTTATTTTATCCATCATGAAGATGTTCGTTTCGAACTACCACAGGCCTTTTTCATGCGCGTCGCCATGGGCCTGGCGATCAATGAGATCAATCGCGAACAGAGTGCCATCGAATTCTACCGCCTGCTGTCTTCCTTCGATTTTATGAGTTCGACCCCCACTCTGTTCAACTCGGGTACATTACGTCCACAGTTATCCAGCTGTTACCTGACCACCGTACCCGATAATCTGGACGGTATCTTCAGCTCCATTAAAGATGATGCCCTGCTATCAAAATATGCCGGTGGCCTGGGCAATGACTGGACACGTGTTCGCGGTATGGGTGCACACATCAAAGGCACAAATGGTAAGTCACAGGGTGTCGTCCCCTTCCTGAAGGTTGCTAACGATACCGCTGTAGCGGTTAATCAGGGCGGCAAACGCAAGGGTGCCATGTGTGCCTATCTGGAATCATGGCATATCGACATCGAAGAATTCCTCGATCTGCGTAAAAATACCGGTGACGACCGCCGCCGCACCCACGATATGAATACCGCGAACTGGATTCCTGACCTGTTCATGAAACGGGTAGCCGAAGATAAAGAATGGACCCTGTTTTCACCTAACGAAACACCGGAGCTCCACGAGCTATATGGCAAAAAGTTTGAAAAAGCCTACATCGCCTATGAGAAAAAAGCCGCCGATGGCGACGTACGTGTCTATAAGACCATTAAAGCATCCGCGCTCTGGCGCAAGATGATCAGTATGTTGTTCGAGACCGGTCACCCCTGGGTTACCTTTAAAGACCCCTGCAATCTGCGCTACAGCAACCAGCACGTTGGCGTAGTGCATAGTTCCAATCTATGTACCGAGATCATGTTGCACACCAACGATCAGGAGATTGCAGTCTGTAATCTTGGCTCGGTAAACCTGCCAGCACACATCAACGAAAACGGTCTGGATACCGAAAAACTGGAAAGCACCATCAACACCGCGATGCGCATGTTAGATAACGTCATCGACTACAACTTCTACAGCGTACAGGAAGCACGTGATTCCAACCTGCGTCACCGCCCTGTCGGCATGGGTGTCATGGGCTTCCAGGATGCGCTGTATAAACAACGCACACCTTACGCTTCTGAAGAAGCGGTCGAATTTGCTGACCGTACCATGGAAGCGATCAGTTATTACGCTATCAAAGCATCGACCGACCTGTCTGAAGAACGAGGGCGTTACTCTTCTTTTGAAGGTTCGTTGTGGAGTAAAGGCATTCTGCCCATAGACTCGCTCGACTACCTCGCAGAGGGTCGCGGCAACTACCTGGATGTTGACCGCAGCCATACTTTCGACTGGGACTCACTACGTGCCCGTGTGCAAAAAGTGGGGATGCGCAACTCCAACACCATGGCGATCGCGCCAACAGCAACTATCTCAAACATCTGCGGTGTCAGCCAGTCGATCGAGCCCACCTACCAGAACCTGTTCGTTAAATCGAACCTGTCCGGCGAATTCACCGTGGTTAATCCCTACCTCATCAGTGATTTACGTGAACGTGGGCTATGGGATGAAGTCATGGCAAATGACCTCAAATACTATGATGGCAGTGTCCAGCAGATCGACCGTGTACCAGCAGACCTGAAAGCACAGTACCAGACAGCTTTCGAACTGGATGCCCGCTGGTTAGTCGAAGCGGCTTCCCGCCGCCAGAAGTGGATCGATCAGGGGCAGTCATTGAATCTATACATGTCCGAACCCAACGGACAGAAACTGGATGCTCTATATAAACTGGCCTGGGTACGAGGGCTGAAAACCACTTATTATCTACGTTCCATGGGTGCCACTCACGTCGAGAAATCAACCATGGACGGTAACCGTGACAGCGGCCTGAATGCTGTCGGAAATAGCACAGAAACTACGGCTAAAACTGACTCCTCAGCTCCTAAGGCCTGTTCGATACTGGACCCGGACTGTGATGCCTGCCAATAGAGCACGATAAAAAATATTAACAGAAACAAGAAGTGAAGCAGGGATAAGGATAAGAACAGAACAATAAAAACACAATAGAGAAAGGAGGTGACAGCGTGGACCTACTTGCTAGATTAAAGCTCGTCAGATTAAAACCGGCTGAATCAAAAATGCTCAGATTGAATCAGTTTCTGTTCAATTTTTCGTTTAGCAAACATCAGACTGAGCGAAGTGATATCGCACATTTTTGCGAGCACGACGGCATCTGTATCCGCTTCACAGAAGCAAGGAGAACCTGGCATGCCCTGGCTCCATGTGCTTTAAAACCCTGGTGGCTTTTTTTAAAGCCTTCGCGAAAAAATTAACAGAAGATAAAAATAAATAATAAAAAATACTGCAATCGATGCAGAAATTATTGAGGTAAAAAAAAATGCTTAACAATTGGGAAGACCCTTTCGCGAAATTTGCCAGTGAGAATAGCAACACCAGCAATACCGTAACTGATGAAAAAGTCGGCAACCTTATCAATGAGCAGGCACTGGAAAGCACCCAGACCGAAACACCAGCATCTCAGGCAGAGCGAGCAGAGGTATCTCAACCGGTTACTGCGCAAACAGATGCGCTGGATATAACAGCCATCACTTCCCACCCTGCTGAAGCAGTGATAGCAGAAACGCCCGCACCCGACTATACGGCCAGCACAGGTTCCAGAGGACCCCATGCTGGTGACGGTATCGTCTCCAACGAACAACTTATGGCTACAGCGGGTGCCGCTCCACAGGTCAATCCCATCATCGAGCAATCAGATACCCGTATAGATTCAGACACGGATCTAAGCGGCACCGGTCTGGAAGAGATCGAGATGGGTGCTTCACGCATCCAGGTCGATGATAAAAAGATCATCAACTGTCGAGCCGACCTAAATCAGCTGGTCCCTTTCAAATATGACTGGGCATGGCAAAAATATCTGGATGGTTGCGCGAATCACTGGATGCCACAGGAGATCAACATGACCGCCGACCTGGCGTTATGGAGCACACCCGATGGCTTGACCGAAGATGAACGCACCATCATCAAGCGTAATCTGGGCTTTTTTGCTAGCGCCGATTCACTGGTTGCCAATAATCTCGTCCTCGCTGTCTATAAACATATTACCAATCCGGAGTGTCGCCAATATCTGTTACGCCAGTCTTTCGAAGAAGCTGTGCACACACATGCTTACCAGTATTGCGTCGAATCCCTGGGCCTGGATGAAGGCGAAATCTTCAATATGTATCGCGAGCTACCCGCCGTTGCCCGCAAGGCGGAGTGGGCACTGCCCTTCACCCAGCATCTGGCTGACCCTAACTTCCACACCGGCACACCGGAAAATGATCAGAAACTGTTACGTGAACTCATCGCTTTTTACGTGGTATTTGAAGGTATCTTTTTCTATGTCGGTTTTACACAGATCCTCTCTATGGGTCGTCGCAACAAGATGACCGGTGTTGCTGAACAGTTCCAGTACATCATGCGTGATGAATCGATGCACATGAACTTCGGCATCGACGTGATCAACCAGATAAAGATCGAAAACCCGCACCTGTGGACAGCCGAGTTCCAACAGGAGATGGTAGAATTAATCCGTGATGCAGTAGAGATCGAAACACAATATGCACGAGATACCATGCCGCGTGGCGTATTAGGTTTAAACGCACCCATGTTTGAAGAATACCTGCAGTTTATCGCCAATCGTCGCTGCTCACAGATCGGCCTGCCGGAACAATATACCGGCGCAAGCAACCCGTTCCCCTGGATGTCGGAAGTGCTGGATCTAAAAAAAGAGAAAAACTTTTTTGAAACCCGGGTAACCGAATATCAGACAGGGGGTGCTTTAAGCTGGGATTAATCCAGCATCATCAGTTTGTATCTTTAACTTAAAATATGTGAAATACAGAGTGCTATAGAAACAGATACTCACCACATCCATTTTGATGTAGCTAGAACACGGATACAAAAATAAGCCTCGGAGGCTGGAGTAGATCTTAAAGACGGTGAGCAATCACCGTCTTTTTTATTGCCATCTAAATACTACAGGGCACCTCTATTAATTGAAACGCACCATTAAGACCTTGTCTAGATGTTATGTCAAATTGACTATTTTCAAAAACTTACGTAACCTCCGCATGTAAAGTTTTGTAATCTCGCAATCAGATTAAGACCAGATCGATAAACTTTTCAAGAGTGAAAAGTTTATCGTGATAGTTCCTGATACTGCTGTCATATTGTTTTTCTCTCAAAACAATATTTACAAATCACGGAACGCCCTTTATCCAATCCGGCATGAAGGTATTACAAATAACCCAGGGATTAACAATAAAAACTATTAGAAGGCATAACCGATGGCGCTGTATTTTTTAACCTATGACCTCAGCAAGTCAAAAAATAGCCAACCCTTATACGATAAGTTACAAAAAATGGACACCATTCGTATCCTGAAATCAACCTGGTGTTTCTATGATGACGATACCTCTGTTAAAGATCTGCGAGATCAGTTTAAACACCTTGTCGATAGAGATGCTGAATTAATGCTGGCAGAAGTCAGTGACTGGGCTTCACTCAACCTTGACAGAACACCCCGGGACATATGACACAGACAGTAAATGATCTTGAATTGTTTAATAAGTGGCAGTTACCGATGCAAAGCAGACGTTAAAAGATTTAGAAACATTTTTGCCGCCAAGGACGTGCCCGAGCGAAGCGACAAAAAAATGTTTTTCCGTATGGCCACTTATGACCGGTAACTGACATCCAAATCCGAAAACATTATGTCATGTTTACAGAACCTCCACAGCAGTATAAAGTAGACTCATCAAAACAAAAAAATGATGATTATCAATCATTTATTAAACATGCTGGAATACATTTTCTTTAACAGAACCACCTGTGATTTATTCGAAAAATCTGCCACATCGGCAGGAATTACGGTCGAAATTAGTTGTGCCGATGACTGTTTTACCGTTAGACTGTCAGAAGATTTAGACGAAGCCATCCTCGAAAAACTGGAAGATGACTACGATGAATTAATGGATATGGACAGAAATCTTGCTGAGGAAATAACAGACTCAGATGAAGATATTCATACAGCCGGGATAACCGTGCAGCTCAAAAATGGTTGTCATGTTTATGCCAGCGTATCACCCGAGCTATTGAACAAGGTGATGCAAAGTCTCAGTACAGAAGAACTGAACACTTTGGTATGTGCGATTACGGAAGCAGTAGAAGATCCTGATAAGCGTGGCCTGTGCCAACGGTAAAACAGCGCAGACTCTTACAGGAGCGTAACCTTTATTGCGGAGTATTTGATGAATAAAATATGTAAAAGATGCAGCCGAAAAGAACACTGTTCTGAACTACCGGGCATCTGTCTGATGGTCCCACGTATCCTGGTCGCCTCCATCACTGTCATGGTTACCGTCCTGTTTTTTAGCAGCACACTCTAAACCCGCCAACAATATCGTTATGAGCCGATGAAAACATCGGTATAATCGGTCATCATGAAGATAATCGAAGTTATTGCCGACACCGGTCATCACGACACCATATTAAGTATCGCCAAACAACATCAGGTTGAAGATATCTGGTATGGTAATAATAACGAAGACGGCAGGATCGCCACTCGCCTTCTGGTTCAGCCTGAAAAACGCCAGAAGGTTCTGGATGCACTACAGACGATTTTTCATAATGCAGAAAACTACCGCATTTTAATTATCGCTCTGGATACATCCCTCCCCAAACCCGAGATCGAAACACCCCCCGAAGAACATCTTACCAAAGAACAACTGGAAGAAGAAAAAGCCAAAGAGAAAGAAAAGAAAAGACTGGCTTTGATGAGTACCCGTGAAGAAATTCTGGCTCAGGTCGAAAAAGATGCACAGCTCGACAATAATTTCATCCTGCTGGTAATCCTGTCGGCTATCGTCGCCGCCATCGGATTGCTGGAAAACAACCTCGCCGTCATCGTCGGTGCCATGGTGATCGCACCGTTGTTAGGCCCGAACATCGCATTCTCACTGGGTGCATCACTGGGTGAAAAAGAACTGGTTTTTGAGTCACTGCAATCTATCTTTGTCGGCGTGATCATCGCCATCCTTTTCTCGATCGGCATCGGGCTGCTATGGCCAGGAAATTTCGACAGTACAGAATTACTCGCCCGCACCGATGTCGCTTATTCCGGTACCGCCATTGCCCTGGCTTCGGGCGCTGCAGCGTCACTATCGCTGGTAAGCGGCACCTCCAGTGTACTGGTAGGGGTCATGGTGGCCGTGGCCCTGATGCCACCTGCCGTCACTATCGGACTGATGCTGAGCATCGGTGAAACCAACCATGCACTCGGTGCATTATTATTACTTGCAGTAAATATCGTCTGCATCAACCTGTCGTCTAATCTGGTATTTTTATTTCGTGGTATCAAACCCAGAACCTGGCTGGAAGCACATAAGGCCAAACAATCACGAATGTTGTATATCGGGGTATGGGTGGTTATGCTGGTACTGTTATTTATCACCATCTATTTCAGGCATAACACACAGACATACTAATTGTATTGAAATAAAGGAAACGTATTGTTCAAGACCGTCAGCCTCAGGAGCGGAACGTGTTCCGCGATGCCAGATCCAGTATATGAAACTGCCTGGCACCAATAGGAGAACCTGAGTAAATGACATGCTAACCATCTCACACATTGACCATATCGTCCTGACCGTCAGAGACATCCCGGTAACCCTGGAATTCTACGCACGGGTACTGGGTATGTATGCCATCCAGTTCAACGGAAAAGATGGAATGAAACGAGTCGCTCTCACATTCGGTTCACAGAAAATCAACCTGCACGAATCAGGGAAAGAGATAAAACCCAGCGCAGAAAATGTCATACCCGGCTCTGTTGACCTGTGTTTGATTACAGAAATAGAATTAGGACAGGCGATGGATTATGTGCGAGGCTGTAACGTTGAAATTATTGACGGACCGGTAGAACGTACCGGGGCAACAGGAAAGTTACTATCATTTTATATCCGCGACCCCGACCTGAACCTGATCGAGATCGCAAACCAGATTTAAAGTCTACGGTAGCATCGACAGACTACGGCATCATCTCATTTTTTCTTTTTCACAACTATCTCAATCATCTGTGATGCTGCGGTAAAACCGAAACAGGCGGTCACCATGACCGAAGAGCCATAACCATAGGCACAGTCCAGTGACAACCTGGCGACACCGGGCTTCTGGTAACCGATATTGCCATCTTTATCCGGATAACGCTGTTGCTCGGTCGAGTACACACAGGGCACGCCAAAACTGCGTTTTGGATCTCGTGCAAAACTGTGCACCTGCCGCAGGCAGAGACGTACTGCAGAAGCCAGGGGGTCATTCCAGGTGCGCGACAGATCTTTTACCTCTATCATCGTCGGGTCAGTCAGCCCACCGGCACCCCCGGTCGCCACCACCGGAATCTTGTTACGCTTGCAACAATATATCAGCTCGGCCTTGTTGCCGATACTGTCAATAGCATCGATAACACCATCGTACCCCCGGTCTATAATCTCACGCATATTATCTGCATTGACAAACTGCTCGATGATCTCGATCTCACATTCATCATTGATCTGTACTATTCGATCTCGCATGACTTCAGCCTTCGAGTTACCTACCGTAGAATCCAGCGTATGGAGCTGACGGTTCATATTACTCCTGGAAATACTATCTCCATCGACTATCGTTAGTCTGCCAACACCACTGCGCGCCAGAGCTTCCACAGCCCACGAACCGACACCACCGATACCGACGACGCAGATATGCATATCACGGATGCATCGCAATATCTCGTCGCCATAGACACGTGCCAGGCTTCCAAATTTTTCTTCGAACTCGCTCATTATCAAAAAATAGTTACAAGTTGTAAGTCAAAAGACAGATCTGCCTGCGACTTTTCACTTGCAACTTTCTACTTATAACTTTTATCGCCTCATTTAAGGTAAAATAACCACTTTAAAGTCACCGTTTTCATATGAACCAAACAACACACAACATCGGCTTCGTCAGTCTGGGCTGCCCGAAAGCAACTGTTGACTCCGAGCATATTCTCACACAACTTCGTGCAGAAGGTTACAATATTGTACCGAGTTACGAAGGCGCTGACCTGGTAGTGGTTAATACCTGCGGTTTTATCGATGCAGCTGTAAAAGAATCACTGGATGCCATCGGCGAGGCGCTCAATGAAAACGGTAAAGTCATCGTCACCGGCTGTCTTGGTGCCAAAGGTGATATCGTAGAACAGACGCATCCTGATGTGCTCGCGGTAACCGGACCACATGCCACCGATGAAGTGATGCAGGCGATCCATCGGCACCTGCCGGCACAACATGATCCGTTTATCGATCTGGTACCACCACAGGGCATCCGCCTCACTCCGAAACATTATGCTTACCTGAAGATATCAGAAGGCTGCAACCACCGCTGTACTTTTTGCATTATCCCCTCTTTGCGTGGCGACCTCGTCAGCCGTCCGGTTAATGAAGTTTTAACCGAAGCAGAGCGTTTGGCCTCCGCGGGTGTCAAAGAACTGCTGGTAGTCTCACAGGACACCAGTGCTTACGGTGTCGATGTGAAATACAAAACCGAATTTTATAATGGCATGCCGGTTAAAACCCGTATGACCGAATTATGCCAGGCCCTGAGCCAGTTTGGCATCTGGATACGCCTGCATTATGTTTATCCTTATCCTCACGTAAATGAAATTATTCCACTGATGGCAGAAGGAAAAATATTGTCTTATCTTGACATCCCGTTCCAGCACGCCAGCCCGAAGATATTAAAAGCCATGAAACGCCCCGCCTCTTCCGAAAACACCTTACAACGTATCAGACAATGGCGTGAGGTATGCCCGGACATAACGATACGCAGCACTTTCATCGCCGGCTTTCCCGGTGAGACAGAGGATGACTTCGAAAGACTGCTCGATTTTCTCGATGAAGCTCAACTCGACCGGGTCGGTTGTTTCGCTTACTCCGATGTCGATGGTGCAAAGGCCAATGAACTTGAAGGCGCGGTTCCTGAAGAAGTTAAACAGGAGCGTGTAACCCGTTTCATGGAAAAACAGGCCGGTATCAGCGCCGAAAAACTCAGACAGAATATCGGTAAAACACATGATGTCATCATCGATGATATCGTGGCAGATGAAGTCGGCACACAACTCATCGCACGTACCACTTCAGATGCCCCCGATATCGATGGCCTGGCCTACATCGATGTACCTGACAAAAATGACTATAGTGTGGGTGATATCACACAGGTGACAATCACCGATACAGACGAGTATGATATGCACGGAAAGATCAGTAACACATGAACGATTCACAATGTCTGCAACTCCCACATCCATGTGGGTCGTATTTGTAGTGTGTGTTGACACTGTATCAGTTTAAACCTGATCTGACAGTGATTGCATGAAATTAAAAACCTGTTTTCGATGTAATGCAAACTTTAAGTACTTTAAAAATATTTTGCCGCGAAGGACGCGAAAAGCACAAAGAAAAACATTAACAAAAATTTGTTTTTTGCAGGTTGGGCATTACCCGACGTTACGTCAGCGGAGCCGACAGGTTTTGTCGGACAGTACCCGGCCTACAAAAAAATAGAGACTTTTCTTCGCATCCTTCGCGGCAAAAATCTGTTTTTTTAAAGGTCAGCTAATGGCCGATAGCAGCCTTTTGGCCAAGAGCTTTTTTAAGAGCACCTCTATTAGTAAAACCGGAGAAATCATATGAAAATACGCATTCTTACCCTGATACTCGCAATCAGTTCTTTAGCATCTGGCTGTTATTCAAATACCACGAAAGATTCCGGCTCCGCTACGCCTGAACGATCAGCATCCTCTGATTCTGGCCGATACTAAAAATAAAAGTTATTTATTACACACCAATAAACAGAAACCACTAACAAGATGTCCGATCCCGTTACCCTGACCTCCGCTTTCTTATTAGGTTTTTTCAGTACGCTTCACTGCATCGGCATGTGCGGCGGCATCATCGGTGCATTGAGCCTGAGTTTACCCATCGAGATAAGAAACAGTAAACCCAGACTGTTCACCTTCGTCCTGACATACAATGTCGGCCGCCTGCTTAGCTACAGTATCGCTGGTCTGATCGCCGGTGCTGTCGGTACCGGTGTCCTGCAATCCACCGGCTTCGATCAGGGTCATGCGGTGTTGCGAATCATCGGTGTATCGATGATGGTTGCCATCGGACTCTACCTGACCGGCTGGCTACCGCAACTCGCACGCATCGAAAAAATAGGGATTCCGGTATGGAAGCGACTGGAACCCCTGGGCAGGAGACTGGTACCGGTCGCATCGATACCCAGGGCCCTGGCGTACGGACTGATATGGGGCTGGCTACCCTGCGGCCTGGTCTATTTTGTACTGATATGGGCACTCACAGCGGGTGATGCCGTCCATGGCGCACTCACCATGCTGGCGTTTGGTACAGGCACACTACCCACGCTGATAACCGCCGGTTTCATGACATCATGGATCACCCGTTTTGCACATTCGGCCCGCGCCAGACAAGTCGTAGGCCTGCTCATTATCATCATGGCCATAGGCAGTTTATTTATCCCGATGGAACATCACCATCACTAGTTTTTTACACATTCGATAAGCACCCATGTTTTCCGACAGCGACAATAAATTTGCCTCCATCATCGGTCATTCTCCGGCACTTGAATCGGTCATACGTACCGCACAGATCGCAGCAGCAGCAGATGTGCACATCCTGATCGAAGGTGAAACAGGAACCGGCAAAGAACTCATGGCGCATGCATTACAGCAGAGCAGCCGCCGCGCCGATCAGCCCTTCATCATCATCAACTGTGCTGCACTACCCTCCGAACTCGTCGAGTCATTATTATTTGGCCATGAAAAAGGCGCGTTTACCGGTGCCGATGAACGCAGAGAAGGGTATGTACAGAAAGCTTCCGGTGGCACACTGTTCCTGGATGAGATCGGCGAACTAGCTCTATCATTACAGGCCAAATTATTGCGTTTTGTCGAGAATGGTGAATGCCAGCGACTGGGATCACACGAAACAGAAGTCGTCGATGTCAGGATACTGGCTGCCACCAACCGTAACCTGTTACAGATGATCGATGATGGACATTTCCGACATGATCTGTTCTACCGTTTGAGCGTGGTCAGTGTCCGTCTACCCAATCTGAGGCAACGCCGTGAAGATATACCTGAGCTGGCTAACCATTTCTTACGGCAAGCGGCCAGACGCAACCATGTGACTGCATGCACTTTTGGCAAGGATGCCATCAATAAATTAAAACATTATCCATGGCCGGGAAATATCCGGGAACTGAAAAACGTCTGCGAGCATGTCTCTGCACTGCTACCTGGTGAGATCATCCACAGAGAGAATCTGCCACTGGATATCGATGAGGACAGACTATCCAGTCATTCCGGGTATACCTTACCGGAACACGGTATCAATATGGAGTCACTGGAAATCGATCTGATAAAACAGGCGCTGAATTACACCGATGGCAACAAATCCCGTGCAGCCAAACTACTGGGATTAAGTCGGGATGCCTTTTTATATCGACTTAAAAAACATGACCTGTAGATAAATCAGCACGAAGGGAAGCCATCACTAGCGGACACTAACCCAGTTGTGGAATCACTGCTCGTCTCAGAGGTTTTATGGCCAGGAATATCAGAAGAAACGCGCTGAACAGGGAAAGAGCCTCAGGTAACATGGTATTTGCATCACCCATCCTGGCTTCGACCTGCCAGTGTTGCGTTGTCAGTAACCATTCGAGTAACAAGCCCATAATTAAACTGAGTACCGATAAGCCGGAGAGGTATACCGCTGTCACTTTCAGGCCTAGCTCCTGCTTCAACAGGGCGAAACTGGCGATATTGGTCGCTGGCCCAACCAGTAAAAAAACCAGTACCGCACCCGGTGATACACCTGCGAGTAACAATCCAGCCGCTACCGGAGTCGATGCGACAGCACAGATATACATAGGGACACCGACGACCAGCATCACCAGCATCGCCGTTAACCCCTGCCCCCACTGCGCCAGCCAGTCAGGCGGGATAAACGTCATCATGATCCCTGCCAATACGATACCGATAAACAGCCATTTCGAAATATCGTCCAGCAGTTCTGCTCCGGCATAAGAGATTACCTGTAGCAGCTTATTGGCTGCCCGTTCCTTATTATCCGACACTGCGCTCCCGGGGCAGCACCCCCCTTCTACCGGTTCACTGCTCTCTGCACAACAGGAGAGTGCTTCCTGCTTCTGTGTATCTTTCTCTGACGAACAACAATGCTCGGCCGCCACTTCCGACTTTTTATCTTCTTTCCTTACATCATCACCAGACACGAAAGTGGTGAGCAAACCTGTCCCTACTGCATTCACCAGTGCTGACACGGGTCGAAAGATAGCCATTACCGGTCCCATCAGCGCGTAGGTGACCGCGACCGAATCGATGCTGGTCTCAGGAGTAGAAATAAGAAAAGATACCGTCGCTTCTTTCGACGCACCGGCGCGGTGCAATCCGATCGCAGCAGGAAGCACACCACAGGAACACAGCGGTAATGGTGCACCAAATAATGCTGCACGTAATATCGAAGATAAACCGCGCCCCCCCACCCAGCGTCGCATCGTGTTCTCAGAGATAAATAACTTGATGATTCCTGCCGTGAGCAGGCCGAGTAATAACCAGAATGCCGTATCGAGGAAAACCAGCCAGATATTATTTAATAGTTCGATAAGCATGTTAATCTATTGATCAGTTAGATAAATTAAATGTATAGCCCACTTTACCACGACATTGGCAACAGATAAGCAATAAGCCTAAAATAAGCTTCATCCTGTTCATCCCGGCCCGACACACTGATTCAATCAATGATTATAAAGAGTGAAGCATGTTTAACCTAACCCCTGTCCTGGTCGTCGTAGCAAGCATGCAGGCGGTACAACCACTGATCATAAAAAGCCCGGAGCTATCGATGGAGATCACGCCTAGAACACCTGATCAGATGGTCTCTTTCTACGAGGCCCGCGGCTTTCCCAGACCCATGCTCGATGTCCTTAGAAAACAGTGCTTCATTACGGTCGGTATTACCAACAACAGTCAACACACTATCTGGATGGACCTGTCAAACTGGACATTTTCTTCGCAGGGGAAAGTGATTAATCGTGAACATCGCAGTCACTGGAAAAAACGCTGGCAGGCGATGCATATACCATTGAACAAACAATCTACTTTTCGCTGGACACTGATACCCGAGACACTGGACTATCTCCCTGGTGAACGTGAGGGCGGGAATATCGTACTACCATTCACAGAGGGCCCCATTTCATTCAGTGCCATATTTACCACCGGTGAGAACAGGCAGGGCAAGAAGCTGACGCTGAGTACTGATAGATTATTTTGCGCGGAGGATGCTCGATGATTGACAGGATGAAACCCTTACTTTTCATCATCGCTCTCTGCATGACGACACTGGCAGATGCCGCTGACATAAAACTACCATTTGGGATACGCCACTACGAGACAGGTGAAGCACATGACTTCACCCTGCAGGATATTGATGGAGAAGAATTTCGGCTGAATGATACCCGGGGACAATGGGTTTTCCTGCATTTCTGGGCGAGCTGGTGCGGGCCCTGCCGGAAAGAGATGCCGACACTACAACAACTGGCAGAGTCTTTCCCGGAGGATGAACTAAAAATAGTCATGGTTAACACAGCAGAAGATGAAGACACTATTTTTACTTTTTTAGCAGCCATCAACGTCGAGCTAAACAGCCTGATGGATGCTGATGGACTGGTCACCGAAGTCTGGAAACCACGAGGTCTACCGACGACTTTTTTGATCGACCCGAAAGGTGAAGTCAAATATCAGGCCGTCGGCGGGCGTGAATGGGGAAAACCATCATACATCAATTTTATCAGACAGCTCGTGACCGATAAAGACTGACTTTTTGAGCATGCTCGTATCCCTTTAGCACACCTCTGTTCGCAGAATAAATTCCGCTCCTACAGGTGATGTAAAAGAGACTGAAATACCTCTTAATAAAAAGACCGCCACCGGTCATTAGCAGACTTTAAAAAAGTTAAGCGACATCACCCGATTCCTTTTCGATATAGATGACCATACGCATGAGATCAGACAGAGATTTGGCCTCCATCTTCTGCATCACATGTCCCCGGTGAGCCTCGACTGTCGACAACGATATATTTAGATCTGCTGCGATAACCTTATTCCGTTTTCCAGAGGTGATAGCATAAAGCACCTCTTTTTCTCTTTTGGTTAGTGTAACGATCTTCTCCCTGATCGCCTCGGTCTTCATGTTTTTTCCACGCTGAATCGAATCGACTTTAAAAGCACGGTGCACACTGTCCAGTAACTCCTGCTCATTAAAAGGTTTTTCGACAAAGTTAATAGCACCGGCCTGTACAGCCTTCACAGCCATGGGTATATCACCGTGACCGCTTATGATAATGACCGGAGGGGCATCACCCATCTCATTCAACTTCTCCTGCAGGTCCAGGCCACTCATCCCAGGCATCCGTACATCCAGTAAAATACAGCCTTCAAAATCTGTTCGATAACGGCTTAGAAAATCATCAGCCGAATGAAATGCCAGTACATCCAGGCCTACAGACTCCATCAGTAACGTTATAGCGCTTCTCACTTCTTCGGCATCATCGATAATGTATACTTTGCAATCATCCATACCCGATCTCCTACAGGTTCGTGGGTAGTGTGAATTTAAAAACAGCACCCGCTCCTGACGCACTGTCGAGATAAAGGTTACCGCCGTGTTCAGATATAATACCTTCACTGATAGACAATCCCAGCCCCATGCCATCCGGCTTTGTCGTAACGAAAGGAGTAAACAGGTTTTTGCGCATGGCATCGGTAAACCCGGGTCCGGTATCAGCTATCGTGACCATCGGCATGTGGTCTTCTGTCATCGATGTCTGGATCATCAACACCTTTTCTTCGCTGGTATTTTCTGACATGGCCTCTATCGCATTTTTTATCAGATTAAGGATCACCTGGTCTATCTGTATATGCTGAGCATAAACACGAGGCAACGCATTCTCCAGCTGAATATCTAGCGTGACCGAATCATTCTTCAGGCTATGTCTCACCAGGATCAGCACTTCTTTTATCAGGTCATTGAGGTTTACCAATGATTTTTCAGGTAGCTCTTTTTTTACAAAATTACGCAATTGCTGGATGATCCCGCCGGCTCTCCTGGCCTGTTTGCTGATGATTTCCAGCACATCATTGAGTCTGTCCATATCTATTTTCTGTGACTCTGCCAGACGGATACAGGCATCAGCATTCGTCGCTATCGCCGTCAATGGCTGGTTCAATTCATGCGCCATACCCGAGGCCATCTCGCCCATCGTGCTCACCCTCGCGACATGGGCGAGTTCTCGCCGATAATTACTGGCGATCTCTTCAGCTTTCTTGCGTTCACTGATGTCTCTGAATACGACGACACTACCGATCGTCTTACCCGATTCATCCTTGAGCGGGGTGCTGCTGTACTCGACAGGAAAATTCGTACCATCACTTTTCCAGAAGACATCATCTTCGACATAACGTGACTTGTTGTCCATAAAAGTCTTATAGACCGGACATTCTTCTTTCGGATGCGGGGCACCACTCGCCCGGGTATGATGCAGCAGTTCATGCTGGTTCAGTCCGATTATATTTTGTGCACTCCAGCCGGTAATCCGCTCCATCGCTTTATTGACAAAGGTAGACTTTCCCTCCAGATCCACACCGTAGATCCCTTCTCCCACCGAATCGAGTATCAATGAATGTTGTTGCTCAAGACGTTGTTTCGAAATTTTGAGTTCTTTATTTAACCGTACCACCAACATCGTCATGGCGACCAGAACGACGATAAAGATCATACTGAACAGGATCCAGTACCGGTATTTTTTAAGCGCATCCATCAGGGTGAACTGGCCGATATTCTCATAAGGTGGTAACCGCATATCCTTTAATAATTCATGTACCGGCTGATATTCAAGGGGTATGGACCACCTGTCTCTTTGCATTACCTCACTTTCACCATCCTGACCTTTGTGCATTTTCATCAAAGCGATAGCGACCCTTTCTGCCAGTTGATTGGGAGTGTGTTGCAGCTTGCTAAAAGGCCATTCCGGATAGAGTCGGGTACTGTGTTTTTCGGTAAAACCATCACTGGTTTGCTCATTGATGATTTTGAAATCCTCGATATCGATCAGCCCGTTGGCATCCATGCTCTCCAGTATCCCGGTACGTATGGTGCCCACATCCGCTTTTCCATTGAGTATAGACATAACAACATTGTCATGGATTCCCCCAAAAGTGATCTCTGACAGGTCATTCTGCGGATCTATTCCAGCAGCTTTAAGCTCCCTCAGCGCCATCTGGAACCCACCGAGTGATGTCTCGTCGACAGCCATCAAAGATTTACCCTTCAGGTCACCAAGATTCTGTATATCCGAACGATTGTTAAGTGTAAAGATAACACCACCAAAAAAATTCACATACCTGTCTTCGATACTGCGGCTCAAGGTAGCGATGCGAGAGATACGGTGGCGCACTTCCATCACCACATAGATACCCGAATTCACCAGGATGAAGTGAATATTCCTGGATTTGATGCTAGGTTCGATCTCATCAAAATCCAGAGGAACTATCCTGAACGTTTTATCCGGAATTTTCTGGGTAAGGTATTCAGCGGTCTCGGCCCAGTAAGCCGTAGTTTTATTATCACCCCGGTGACTCAGGACACCGATATTGATAACCTCATTGGGCACTGCGAAAGTAACATCTGAAAACAGAAATATCACACAGAGTGGCAATAGCAGATAATGGCTGACTCGGATCATCATTTTGACGATATGCTTCTTCTCTCCAGGCAGGGCCTCAAATAACTGACCCGGGTTTGTTGGTTATTGTTAATAATACCAATATTCACAGCAATCCCTATTAGTATAAACCACTATTAAATGGTGGTTAGCCGGTATATGAAGCCGAGCTTATCTGGTACAGAATAGCCTCGCTTAAAGACGGTAAAGTCCCTTGACCGACACGTAGTGCATGGCCCTGACCGCTGCATGGTCTATGACTGAAGACTATGCCCTGGAAACCTATAATGAATGACACAGTGATTCTCACTCTATTGCTTCTGGGTTTCACCATAACGCTGACGGGCATCTGTATCCAGTTATTCTCTGGCAGAAATTCGCCTGATGATATCGATGATCCTGTGGACGAAACCGTAACCCGTTTTGAAGGAGATATACGCGAAAAATAAAAATAACCGTAAGGTGATGACCTGCTATCGCCCCCAGCCCTTAATCGATTCAGGTCAAAGAAACAGTCATATAAATGCGTTACGAATAACACAGGCACGCTTCTTACATCACCACTTCTCCGACAGTACCTGGACGGTATGACCTAACCGTTATATTAAACTTCCGGGTTTTTTTATTCCGATAGATACTATCGCAACCACTCACTTCCGTGAAATGCGCATGGATGCGCGGCAGGGACGCACCTGATAAGGGCTACGACCAAACATACCAGGTGACCTTTCTATCATCTAATCTCACTGTTGAATCTGGTCAATTATCGCCAGGTGTGGATCGTATATTATTCCTGCACGAAGCCGAAAGGCAGCTTCCGACGAAAAGCGGACTAAGGGCTTTAAAAATATCTTGCCGCGAAGGATGCGAAAAACAACTTTTAGCTGCAAGTCCGCTTATGGCCGGTAGCGGTCTTTTAGTCAAAAGTGGTAGTTACCCGCGATGTCTGTACGATCATATTCAGGTTGTTACAAATGATATGATTTCTAGAAGACCATCTCCAGAAATCGTTCTATCGTCGACCTGTCAGGTCGGCTATTGATCTCATAACTGACATGCGAATCAATATCCTCTTCCATCAAGTTTCTGTCCATTCCTATCCCCCACATCGATTTGATCTGGTTGGGTAAAAAAGAATAGCGTACGTCCATAATAAAGTTTTTATCATGTGGACTAACCGCCAGGAAGTCATCAGAGAACCAGCGAAAACGCTCGATATCCCTCCTCTGCTGAGCATCATCCAGCAGCCAGGGATAATCATATTCGACATTCAGTTTTCTGATCGAAGTACCCATGATGTATCGTGTATCGAACACCAGTTTTACCGCATCGACATAATAACGGCCATCATATTCATAGATGAGTTTCCACACATGTCGATTGGCAAAGCTCGGTTTTATATGCATACGCTCGATCCGGTGCCCCCGTTGTTGCGCGAGATGATAAATCGCTTCTTCTGCACGATACTTCTGTACCAGACCCAGGCATAAAAAAATGACCGCATAGATAAAACCCATCTGCGCATAACGCGCATTTTTTTTATAAGCCGCTAGCACGACCAGCACGATGACCGGCAGGGTAAATAAGGGATCAATGATCGACACAGTGTTCCACGCCACCCTCAGGTCGGAGAAAGGCCAGAATAGCTGTGTGCCGTAAGAGGTACAGGCATCTAGAAGGCCATGTGTTGCATAGCCTAGAAAAGAGAACAGATAAACCTGCCGGAAAGATAATTTTTTTCTTGCAAAGGGATAAAAAGCCAGGGCACACAACAGAGCCCCGAACGGGATAAAGGCCAACGAGTGCGTAAACTGCCGGTGAAATTCCAGAAATAACAAGGGATCGCCTGCCGAACGGATAAGGATATCCAGGTCAGGTGCCATGCCTGCAAGCGCACCTATAACTAAAGCACTAAACTGTTTCGGTTTATCTCCTGCAAAGGATTGGGACAAACTTGCACCGAAGGCGGCCTGTGATATGGGGTCCATTCATTTGAATCTCAGTTGGAAGTCGTACGTTTTAAGTTAAAAGCAACAAACTTGCAACTTTAAACTTGTAACTTATCACCGACCCTATACCAAATTGACTATATAGAACAGTATATAAGACAACTATAATATAGCCTTTTACAGGAACTGTCTCCCGTCATGACTGAAAAAGAATTTACCGAAATATCATTAACACTTGGCCTGACATTTGGCATCAGCTACATGTTATTTATCGTCTACAAGCTGGCAGAAGAATCCAGAGCGGGTCGCTACGGCACGATGGTCTTGTTTGTGGGTCTTGGACTGGGTATTTTTGGTTTTGCGGCAAAATATGTCATCAAACTGTATCTTGCCAATCAACTGGGGAGCCTCTGAATAAGTCTGCTTTATTCTAGAGAGTAACCACAATTTTACCGCACGCCAGATTGCTCTCGGCCAGTTCATGTGCTCGACCGACTTCATCAAAAGCAAATATTCTTACGGGTTTAATTTTATAATAACCTTTTTCAGCATCATTGATTAACTGTTGCATGGGCACGTTGGACAGTGGGTAATCCTTTGTCCCAAACATGAAGCTGGCAAAGAAATTCAAGTTTACAGATGGCGGCATATCTCGCAATGGGTTAAACAGGACAGGATCACCACCACCTAAAAATCCCGCATTACACACGATCCCGTCTTTTTTCACCATTTTCATTGAATCAAACAGAGTCGTATTTCCAACAATATCCATTACACTGTCGATTCCGTTCAGGTATTCTTTACGCAAATGTTCACTAAGATTTTCACGTTCCAGAAACACTTTTTTACAACCCAGTTTCTTTAAAAACAATGAATTCTCACCGGATCGCGTCGAAGAAATCACTGTAACATGGTCTGTATTTGATGCTATATTTATTGCTGCCTGACCTAATGCGGATGTCCCTCCTCGAATAAACAGGGTATCACCGGCCTTCATCTTCATGTTCTCATACAGACAACTCCATGCTGTGGCATAGGATTCTGGAATAGCAGCCAGGTCAGCCCAACTTAATGACGTTTCGACTGGAAAGACATTGCTCGATGGCACGCAGGTAAATTCAGCATAACTGCCGTTTCGTTCACGTCCCATACCTCCCATAATGGCGACTACTTTTTGCCCTTTCTGATATAGACCTGAAGGATCGTTTTCTATCATACCAACACACTCGATCCCACTGACCCGTGCGACCTCGCCCCATAAACCCTGACGCATGTATAGCTCTGCCCGGTTAATACCAAATGCTTTGATCCGGATCAGAATCTCATCCTTCTCTGGTACAGGTACCGGTATTTCTCTCTGCTCCAACTGGTCTACATCACCATATTGTTTAATAACGATCGCTTTCATATTCATCTCTTTGCTAATGTTGTGAGCATGATAATAGTTGACCAGACTGTATATATAAAGTACATTATTTATACAAAGACTGTATCTTAAAAATACATATGAATATCACATTTCTGCAGATGCTTACTCTGGATGCCGTTATCAGGCAGGGCAGCATTCAGTCCGCTGCCAGATATCTGAACAAGACACATCCCAGCGTTATTACAGCTTTGAAAAAACTTGAAAACGAACTCGGTTTTGTCCTGTTTGATCGCTCTGGTTACCGCTCCACACTCACATCGGAGGGTAAGGCTTTTTATAAAAGCTGCCAGAAAATTCTCGATGACATCGATAGATTAAAAACACAGGCATATCATCTCAGTTGTGGAGAAGAACCAGAGCTGAATATAGCAATTGGTGATATCACCCCGGTTCCAGATACTCTCAAAGTGCTGAGGAAATTTTCAGATAACAATAAATTCACCCATCTGAATTTACTGTTTGAAAATCTGGGTGGAACCAGTGCGTGCTTACTTGATGGAAAGGCTGACCTGATCATTCACCACATCGATAAATCCGACCCTCGTTATGAATACAAAAAATTTTGTGAAGTACCCGTTGTTCCTGTTGCAGCACCGGATTTTCTTGCTATTCCAGTGAGCAATAGTCTGAAATATACTGATCTGGAAAAATACACGCAATGCATAATCCGAAGCACTGCGTCTGAAACTGATGACAAAAACTATTTTGTACTTGAGCAAGCACCACACATTACCGTTGGTGACCAGTACACCAAGAAAGAAATCATCATGCAACGTATGGCATGGGGGCATATGCCACTTTTCATGATCAAAGATGAACTGGATGAAGGTACACTTATCTCTATCCAGGGAAAGTTCATAAAAGGCCATAACCTGGATATCGTCGTGGCTCGATTACATAAAGCTGAACACGGTACTATGTCAGAAAGATTGTGGCAGGCATTCTGATCATTGCCGAGCTGGCTTGCGGGCCATGATGAAAACCACTCCCCCTATGCCCTCCACCAAGGGCACGACTCAAAATCATCGCACCAAAAACAACGAGCAGGATTCCGGCGATATAACGTGTCCACTTATGTTGGGTAACACGCTGCAACCTTTCTGCAAAACCACCCATCACCAGCAACATCGGTAAGGTGCCGGCACC
>DROB01000359.1 GCA_011321985.1 Gammaproteobacteria bacterium
AAATACAGTCTGTCTACAGTCATCGGGCTAACCTGAATATTGCATCATCATCTCCCTTTTACGCCTGTTGTTAACCGAAATCAATTTATCTGTGAAGGCAGCCAGGTCGCGAGCAATGGCCAGTAGGCAATCATCCCCATGACCACCAGCTGAATGATGATAAAGGGCATCACGCCCTGATAGATCTGGGTTGTTTTTATCTCCGCAGGCGCAACGCCGCGAAGATAAAATAATGCAAAACCAAAAGGCGGGGTGAGAAAAGAGGTCTGCAGATTAATCGCGATCAGTATGCCTAACCAGACAGGGTCGATACCCATCGCCAGTAATACAGGGCCGACGATGGGTACGATAACAAACGTTATCTCGATAAAGTCGAGCACGAAACCCAGCAGGAACATCACCAGCATCACCGCGAACAGGGCATGGTATTTTCCACCTTCCAGGTCTCCGAGCAGATCCTGAATCAGTTCATCGCCTTCAAAGCCACGAAAAACCAGCGAGAAGAGTGCGGCACCGATCAATATCATGAACACCATGCAGCTCACACGGGTGGTGCTGCGAACAACTTCCTGCAGGGCATCGATGGTCAGCCGATTTTTTATTTTTGCTAATAACATCGCACCTACTGCACCGATAGAAGCGGCTTCGGTCGGTGTAGCCAGACCGCCGATGATAGAACCCAGAACGGCGAGTATTAACGTTAACGGGGGAATCAAACTCTTGATTACATCGTGCAGTAGCTTCGTATCGTGTTTGATCCCCTTCATATTGGTGGTGGGCATGGCATCTTTATAAAAAAATGCGACAGCAATAATGTATGCGATATAGAGGGTGACGAGCATCAGGCCGGGAATCAATGCTCCGACGAATAAATCGGCAACAGAGACAGTTTCCGGCGCAAAGATGCCCATATCAAGCTGCGCCTGTTGATAGGCATTTGATAACACATCCCCCAGCAGGACCAGTACGATGGAGGGAGGAATAATCTGCCCCAGGGTCCCCGAGGCACAGATCAGGCCGGTCGAAATTTTTGGATCGTAACCACTCTTTAACATAGTGGGTAGTGATAACAGCCCCATGGTGACAACGGTCGCACCGACGATACCGGTACTGGCGGCGAGCAGCATACCGACCAGTACCACAGAGATACCCAGCCCTCCACGCAGGTTTCCGAACAGGCGTGACATCGTAGTCAACAATTCATCGGCGATCTTCGAGCGCTCGAGCATTACCCCCATAAAAACGAACAGTGGTACGGCGATCAGTAGCTGATTGGAAATAATGCCGTAGAGACGGTTCGGCAGGGCTTCTAAAAAGGCCGGATCAAAGGTTCCGGTCAATTCGCCGATACCGGTGAACAGTAACGCAGTGCCCGCCAGGGTAAAAGCGACGGGATAGCCTGCCAGCAGGAAGACAAAAACTGCAGCAAAAAGATACAGTGGCATGTAGCTCATCCGTTAGCCCCATGGTTCAGGATGATCTCGATATTGCGGGCTATCTGCACCATGGCCTGCAGGCTTAATAAAAAGGTCATTACCAGGATTAAACTTTTCAATAAAAACACACCGGGAAGCCCACCGGCCTCACGGGAACCTTCGAGTACCGACCAGCTGTCAGCGATGTATAGCCAGCTGATCCAGCTGATAAACAACATGAACGGCAATAATAAAAAAACAGCACCAACGAGATCGACCCAGGCTTTTTTCTGCCTGGAAAAACCGGCATAGAAGATATCGACGCGCACATGGGCATCCTGTTGCAGGGTATATGCCATGCCGATGAGGAAGACGCTGGCATGTAAATACGTCGTGGTCTCCTGCAATGCGATGGAGCCACTATCAAAGGCGTAACGTAATACGACGACGGTAAAAGTAACCAGAACAAGGAACAGGCTCAGCCAGGAAACCGTGCGACCGCTCCAGTCGATAAAGGCTTCTATGTGTGCCAGTAATTTCTTGAACATGGCGTTTTTTAGAGCCAGTATTCGAGGTAGCGGTCGTTGTTATTTATACGGTCTGTCAATATGGCTCTGAATTCATCCGGGTTTTTGGTATGCACCAGTTCGCCCGCACGTGGGAAATGTTTATCATACAGGCGTGATAACCAGAAACGTAATGCTCCGGCACGTAACATCGCAGGCCAGTATGCCTGCTCGTTATCGGCAAGTACCCGGTGTTCGTTGTAGTGTGATAATAGTGCCGTGGTCTTTTCTTTATTCAGGCTGGCATCGGTATCGGTGCACCAGTCATTGGCGGTGACGGCAAGATCGTATAACAGTACATCGTCACACGAATAATAAAAATCGATGATGCCACTGAAACTTTCTCCCTGGTCATGCCACAGGGCATTATCACGAAACAGGTCAGCGTGAATCACGCCGCGCGGTAATGTCGCATGGCGTTTCTCTTTTTGAAAATGAACTTCTTGGTCCAGGGTCTGCTGTTCGTCAGCAGGGAGTTTTTGCATCACCTGTTGCGCGGTCTGTTGGCACCATGCCGGACCACGGGGGTTTACCTGCCGTGTCTCAAAGCTCAGACCTGCGGCATGCATTTTGCCCATCGCTGTGCCCAGCTGCCGGCAATGTTCCACCGTAGTTTCGGTGATACTGCCGCCATCAAGGCGTTCGACGAGGGCGATGGGTTTGTTTTTGAAGTGGCTCAGATAGTTTCCCTGTGCATCGGCGACCGGATTGGCGCTGGGCACCTGATGGTCTGCCAGGTGATGCATCAGGTTAAGGTAGTACTGCATCTCTTCAAAGCTGTGCTGTTCGAAGATAGTGAGAACAAAACGCCCGCCAGTGGTATTTACGAAATAGTTGGTGTTTTCGATGCCATCACTTATTCCCTGATAATTTTCCAGTTTGCCGACATTGTAGTTGGCAAGAAAGGTTTTAAGCTCGCTCTCTTCGATGGTGGTATAAACAGACATAGCGGCGATTCGCGGGTTGAATAAATAGTTAAGCAACAGGTAAAGGCCGTGATTTTACCGTATAACCCGGCTTTAAAAAACGTCAGTCCGC
>DROB01000360.1 GCA_011321985.1 Gammaproteobacteria bacterium
GAGCGTCTGGAGTACATCATGAAATTGATCGACGGCGAGATCGATATGCTGCAGATCGAGAAACGTATCCGTGGCCGTGTGAAACAGCAGATGGAAAAAAGCCAGCGTGAGTATTACCTGAATGAACAGATGAAAGCCATTCAGAAAGAGCTGGGTGACATGGAAGACACGCCTAATGAAGTGGAAGAGCTGGAACAAAAGATTGAAAAATCAGGCATGAGTAAAGAGGCCAGAAAAAAAGCGGACAGTGAGCTGGGTAAATTGAAGATGATGTCTCCGATGTCCGCTGAAGCGACAGTGGTGCGAAATTACATTGACTGGCTGGTCGATTGTCCCTGGAAAAAACGATCTAAAATCCGTAACGATCTAAGTGGTGCTGAAGATGTTCTGAATGAGGATCACTATGGTCTGGATAAAGTAAAAGAGCGCATCCTGGAATACCTTGCTGTTCAGCAGCGAGTGAAAAAATTGAAAGGCCCAATATTATGTCTGGTCGGACCACCGGGGGTGGGTAAAACATCACTCGGGCGCTCCATCGCGAGGGCGACCAACCGCAAATATACGCGTATGGCGTTGGGTGGTGTACGTGATGAATCAGAGATTCGAGGTCATCGTCGTACTTACATCGGCTCTTTACCGGGCAAGATTATCCAGAATCTGAGCAAGGTAGGTACGCGTAATCCATTATTCCTGCTCGATGAGATCGATAAAATGGCGGCTGATTTCCGGGGGGATCCGGCATCGGCTCTTCTGGAGGTGTTAGATCCTGAGCAGAATCATACTTTTGCTGACCATTATCTGGAAGTGGACTTCGACCTGTCGGATGTCATGTTTGTCGCCACTGCGAACAGCATGAATATTCCGGGTCCATTGCTGGATCGCATGGAAGTGATTCGTCTGCCCGGTTATACAGAAGACGAGAAAGTCGAAATCGCAAAAGCCTACCTGCTACCTAAGCAGATGAAAAATAATGGTCTAAAAGACGGCGAACTGCAGATCAGTGATGCTGCTTTGCGTGATGTCGTCCGATTCTATACGCGTGAAGCGGGTGTACGGAGCATCGAGCGTGAGATCGCTAAAATCTGTCGTAAAGTCGTTAAAGAAGTGTTACTCGTTAAAGGGAAAGAGGGTAAAACGACAAAAGTTACACCTAAGACACTGGAAAAATACCTTGGTGTTAAGCGCTTCCGTTATGGCAGGGCTGAAGATAACGATCAGATCGGACAGGTTAATGGTCTGGCATGGACGGAGGTCGGTGGCGAGTTACTCACCATTGAGTCTGCAGTGATGCCGGGTAAGGGCAAGCTCTCCTATACGGGCCAGTTAGGCGATGTCATGCAGGAATCTATACAGGCTGCGATGACGGTCATCCGGAGTCGGGCAGCGGCCCTGGGTTTAAAACCGGATTTTCAGGATAATATCGATATTCACGTGCATGTTCCGGAAGGTGCGACACCTAAGGATGGGCCCAGTGCAGGTGTTGGTATGTGTACCGCGCTGGCTTCATCTATAACGAAAAAAGCTGTCAATGCTAATGTCGCCATGACGGGTGAAATTACGCTCCGAGGTGAAGTATTGCCGATCGGAGGGTTGAAAGAAAAATTGCTTGCAGCTCACCGTGCCGGAATCGAAACAGTGCTTATCCCTCATGAGAACGAAAAAGATCTGGTCGAAATACCTAAAAATATATTAAGTAAACTCGACGTGAAACCGGTTCGTTGGATTGATGAAGTGCTGGAGCTGGCACTAACTGAGATGCCTGAACCTCTTAAAGATGCAGAGGCACTGGTGAAGTCAGGCAGTAAATCCGCGCGGGCCTCGAAAAGCAAAAAATCTGAAACAACGATGCGTCATTAGCCAGAGTTTATGATACTTGTTCAGAGGCACTCTGGAATCGCTTTAAATGTATAAGGAGTCCCAGGACTTGTTTTACGGGCTTCCTAGTTAAAGTAGAACATGTGAAAGTAATAATAAGCCAATACATTTACTCAATGTATTGGCTTTTTTATGTGTCTGGATAGATGAGCAGATAAGCGTCTGTGTTTTTTCTGTGCCGCCACGATTTCGGGTGGAGATATTCAGTCGGGAGTCGGGAGAGGCTACGTGTCAGCTGGTAAAAAAACATTAAAACACCAGTGTTTATGCCCGTTTGGCGTTGACACACCGGGTAACTCAATGTATAAATCTCCGCTGGGAAAAACTTTGCTAGTCAGCTTCGATGTGTTCCTGTAGTCTAATGCAGGAATTAAAACTAGAATAATAATTTCTACCAAAGTTGTCTTTATAACATCACCTAATCATGGGAAAAATCAATGAATAAAACAGAACTTACAGATGCTGTTGCGGACGCAACTGATTTAACTAAAGCGGACGCTGCTCGTGCAGTTGAAGCTGTGCTTGGTACGATAACAAAAACACTTGCAAGTGGTGACCAGGTGGGTATCGTTGGTTTCGGTACATTTCTGGTACGTGACCGTGCAGCACGTACGGGCCGTAATCCACAGACAGGTGCGGAGATACAAATTGCGGCGGCAAAAGTACCGGCATTTAAGCCTGGTAAAGCCTTAAAAGATGCAGTAAACTAGCGCGCCTTTCCCGGGCTTGATAGACCGGGGTTACCAGGTAAGGGTGCTTAGCTCAGCTGGTAGAGCGTCGCCCTTACAAGGCGAATGTCGGGGGTTCGACTCCCTCAGCACCCACCATGTACGGACCGGTAGTTCAGCTGGTTAGAATGCCGGCCTGTCACGCCGGAGGTCGCGGGTTCGAATCCCGTCCGGTCCGCCAATTTTAAGATCATTAGAAATGACAATCATGGCAATGCGTATGATGCCAGAGTGAACGTGTAGACGGGGTTCGAACGGTTCGATAAATTTGTCAGGAACAAATTTAAACGAGCGCAGCGAGCCTTTGGTGAGGCACCGGATGTGCCGAATAATCCCGTCCGGTCCGCCAATTTTAAGATCATTAGAAATGACAATCATGGCAGTGCGTATGATGCCAGCGCTGGCTTTATGCGATGCACCTGCTCAGACCTGCGTACAAAGCTCTGATTTTTTCTCTCCTCCTGATTATACGCTCTGGTTATATGCTGATTAGAACAATAGCATGCAAAATTCGGCGTATTAGGTATAATTCTGCAAACAATTCTCGTATTAAACTATCATATTAAATTTAAGTGACCGATCAATGTGCTATCGGGTTAATTTCAGGACAGTAGAAAACTATGTTACAGGCTATTAATGATCGTATCAAAGGTTGGTTAGGTATTGCCGTTGTCGTTTTGATCGGATTGCCATTCGCACTGTGGGGCATCCAGTCCTACTTTGATGACTCCGGTCCACGGTATGCGGCAAAAGTGAATAATCAGGAAATCTCGGCGAATGAATATGAACGTTCGGTGTCACTGCAACGTCAGGCACTGTTACGGCAATACGGTGGGCAGCTTCCGATCGAGGAAAAAGATTTACGTGAACGCACTCTGACACAACTGATAAATCAGCGTCTGTTGGAGGGTGTTACATTCGATGATGGCTACAGGATTTCAGATACTGTTCTGTCTGGAAAAATAAAACAGATGTTTACGGTCGATGGTGCGTTTGACCGGTTACGTTTCGAATCGAGTGTGGCAGCCATGAACATGAGTGTGTCGATGTATGAGCAGGCTTTGAGAAATGAACTTAGAACGAAACAGATGCAGTCGGCGATCGTCAGTTCATCTTTTATGACCAGGGAAGAAGCGAATAAACTGGCTGCACTGGATGAGCAAACTCGCGATATCACCGTGTTGACATTTAATATCGAACATTTTTCTACAGCAAAAAAACCGAGCGAAGAAGAGATCAAACAATACTATGAGGAAAATGTTTCACGCTTCATGATGCCAGAGACGGTAAAAGTTGATTATGTGGAAATAAAATCGGAGGATCTGTCTGCCGGTCTCGAAGTGGATGAATTGCAGATCAAAAAGATGTATGAAGATTATGTAGCCAGTATCCGTGGTCGAGAAGAACGTAAGGCCAGACATATCCTGCTGACTGTCGCAGCCGATGCAGGGGAAGAAGTCAAAGTGGCGGCCAGGGAAAAAATTGAAGCGCTTAAAAAAGAGCTTGATGGAGGAGCTGATTTTTCTGAGCTGGCAAAAGCAAACTCTCAGGATCCAGGGTCAGCCACTAATGGTGGTGATCTTGGTTGGGTCGCATCAGGAGAGATGGTTAAACCTTTTGAACAGGCGTTGTTTGATCTGAAAAAAGGCGCAATCAGTGATGTGGTGCAATCCCAGTTTGGCTTTCATATAATAAAGCTCGACGATATAAGAAGTGAACCTGTCGAATCATTAGAAAGTAAACGCCCCGGCCTTGAGGAAGAGTTGAAAGCGGATACGGTGGCATCCATGTTCTATGACATAAGTGAGCGACTGGCATCAACAGCGTATGAAAATCCGGATAGTCTGGATACGGTCGTCGAAGAACTGGGGCTGACGATCAATACGAGTAAATTTTTTACCCGAGCAAAAGGTGAAGGTATAGCTGCAAGTGAAAGTGTAAGAGATGCCGCATTCTCGCCCCTGGTTTTAGAGCAGGGAGCAAACAGTGATATAGTCGAGATCAGTCCAGAGCATGTCATCGTTTTGCGATTGAATGAGCGGATACCATCGAAAGCGGTACCACTCGAACTGGTCAAATCCAAAATAGAGAACATTCTTAAAGTAAAGAATGGACATGAGCAGACTAAAGCCGCTGCCCTGGAAGTGAAATCCAGAATCGAAGCGGGTGAAGCCATAGACAGCTTGAAGGCAGAGGGTATAACCGTTGATGTCATCACTTCTCTGGGGCGTAAAGACAAGTCTAAAGTCAGTGATCCTTCGATCCTGCACGATGCTTTTGATATTACTCTGGGAGAGGGTACCGGACCTACGGTCAGAGAAGTTGACCTGATAACAGGTGATGTTGCACTGGTGGTATTAGATAAAGTGAATGTCGTTGAGGATATCTCACAGGATGAGCTGGACCTGGTCAAGAATGCGTTTTTACGTGAAAATGCTGTTCGGGCTTTCTCTAACGCATTATCATCAATGAAAGAAAACGCTGACATCGAAAAAAATACGCGTATCATAAACCGGTAGATATTTTTTATTCACAGGGACTGTGAGATAACAGGGGCAGAGAGGGTAGATGGTGACGACGAAAACAGGCTATTTTCGACTGGCTCTGCACTGGCAGATTTTAATAGCACTCCTACTTGCCGTTTTGACAGGGATTTTTTTTGATCAGGATTTTTCTGTTTTTGGCATTTCTTTTATCTCCATCCTGGTCTTTTTTGGTACCTTATTCCTCAATGCATTAAAAATGTTAATCGTGCCTCTGATCATGGCATCGATCATAACAGGCATGATGAGTCTGAAGTCAGATGCATTGGGCCGCCTTGGCTCAAAGACCGTGTTGTATTATGCAACGACCAGTCTGGTAGCAATCCTTATCGGCCTTTTTTTCGTTAATATTTTGCAGCCGGGCATCATCGATGGTGAGCCAGCCAGAAATATTATTGGTCTGTCATCAGATACTGAAGAAATAGTGAACCGGGTGGGTGGCAAAGGTGCCGCTGACATCGCCGAGGTTCTACTGCGCATGGTGCCGGCAAATATAGTGGCGGCGGCGGCCAAAGGACAGATGCTGGGATTGATATTTTTTAGTCTGATTTTCGGTTTTTTTGTCTCCAGATTAGAAGGCGCACAGGCACAGGCACATAGAGATTTCTGGCAGGGGCTGCTGGATATCATGATGATGATGACCGATTTCATCATGCGATTTGCACCCTATGGGGTGTATGCGCTGGTGGCGAAAGTGATTATGATGTCGGGTGTCGATGCGTTCGAACCGTTAGCACTGTTTTTTGCTACGGTAGTGCTGGCTCTGGCCACGCATCTCCTGTTGTTCTTGCCGGCCATATTACGCTTTCTGGCTCGAGTCTCTCCGACGAAACATTTTAAAGCGATGATACCTGCATTGTTGACTGCTTTTTCCACCAGTTCGTCTTCGGCAACATTGCCTATCACGATGGACTGCGTGGAAAATCGTGCCGGTGTGTCGAATCAGGTTTCAGGATTTACCTTACCCCTGGGAGCGACCATCAACATGGACGGTACTGCGTTGTATGAGTGTGTCGCAGCGATGTTTATCGCACAGGCCTATGGTCTTTCTCTTGATATAACGACACAGTTCACCATCGTGCTGGTCGCGTTGTTAACGTCTGTTGGTGTTGCCGGTATTCCGTCAGCGAGTCTGGTCGCCATCACCATCATACTGGCGGCTATCGGATTACCATTAGAGGCTATCGGTCTGATCCTCGTGGTCGATCGCGTACTGGATATGTGCCGTACGTCGGTTAATGTATTCAGTGACTCCTGTGCGGCGGTTACGATCGCACGTCTGGAAGGTGAAGAGACGAACCTGATTTAAAATCTGCTGCTTTAGCCCATACAGGGAGTCCGTATCGGGCTGTTTCTTCTATTCAGAAACATCACCCATCAAGCCAGCTGTGTGATAACCGGAATCTACGTAAATAATCTCGCCGGTGATGCCACTTGCCAGACTCGAACAGAGAAAAGCAGAAGTATTGCCTACTTCTTCGATGGTCACATTGCGACGCAGAGGGGCACTCTGTTCAACGTGCTGGATGATCTTATTGAACCCTGATATACCCTTGGCGGCCAGAGTCTTGAT
Source organism: Gammaproteobacteria bacterium (assembly GCA_011321985.1). Taxonomy (GTDB): domain Bacteria; phylum Pseudomonadota; class Gammaproteobacteria; order SZUA-229; family SZUA-229. The sequence continues at coordinate 6,720 of DROB01000360.1, forward strand.
AGGACCGGCAGAGATAGCATTAACACGGATACCTTCAGGTCCCAGTGAATGAGCCAGGTAACGCACATTGGCCTCGAGACTGGCCTTTGCCAGACCCATGACATTGTAGCCGGGGAAGGCGCGCACAGCACCCAGATAACTCATGGTTATTATTGATGCATCTTCACGGTTCTGCATCATATGTCGGCCTGCTTTTGCGATAGCAGCGAGGCTGTATGAGCTGATATCATGAGCTGTATTAAAACCCTCACGATTGATATTATCCAGATAATCACCTTCCAGCATCTCTTTCGGTGCGAATGCGACAGAGTGTACAATGATATCCAGGCTATCCCAGTAATCATCGAGGTGTTCGAAGACAGCTTCTATCTGTTCGTCATCCTCGACATCACAGGGTACGACGATATCCGAATCACATTCTCCCGCCAGTTTTTCGACACGCTCCTTCAGGCGCTCGCCCTGAAAGGCAAAGGCCAGCTCGGCACCTTCACGATGCATCGCCTGTGCGATACCCCAGGCGATCGAACGATTACTTGCGACCCCAAAAATTAATACTCGTTTGCCTGCTAAAAAGCCCATAGCTCGTTCCCCAAAATTATTATGTTGTATAGTTAGCCAGTTGTTGGTCGGTGCTGTAAACTCGGTTGGCACATGTTAGGCGGATTATACCCATAAAAGCAAGCCATAGAAATCAATATCGACCGCAGCCATAAAAGTAAAAAACCACGACAAAGTTATGTATCCGAAAGTGTTGTCAGATCGACTATTCAAACGCCTGTTTAGCTATTTAATATTACTGTCTGGTATGCTCCTGCCCATCGTGACACAGGCGGTGCCTGCCATGGGTATGGGTTATGAACCCAAATATGCACCGGACTACCAGCATTTTGATTACGTAAATCCTGATGCGCCCAGGGGAGGGAATCTGACATTGATGGGTTTAGGCACCTTTGATAGCCTGAACCCGTATCTGTTAAAAGGTATCTCAGCGAGTGGGCTGGGCCTGCTGGTGTTCGAGAGCTTACTGGAAAAAAGCATGGATGAGCCTTTCAGTGAATATGGCCTGATCGCGGACGATTTTTATCTGGCCGATGATGCCTTATCGGTTACCTTCCATATTAATCCACTCGCCAGATTTTCTAACGGAGACAGCATTACTGCTGATGATGTTAAATATTCTTTTGATACGCTGGTCAGCAAAGCTGCACACCCGCAATTTCGCGTGTATTATGCCGATGTCAAATCGGCAACTGTAATCGACAGGCAGACGATACGTTTTGATTTTAAAAACAAAAATCGTGAATTACATATGATCGTCGGTGACATTCCCATCTTCTCTAAAAAATGGGCTGCCGGTAAGGCATTCGACAAACTTGATGATACTCGACCGATTGCCAGCGGTCCTTATATCGTCGATAGATACGAACGTGGCAAGTCGATACGATATATCAAAAATCCGGATTACTGGGCAAAAGATCTACCGGTTCGTCGTGGTATGTTCAATTTTGATCAGGTGACGTACAAGTATTATAAAGATTCCACCATCGCTCTGGAAGCATTTAAAGCGGGTGAGTTTGATTTCTTTTTTGAAAATTACTCCAAGCGCTGGGCACGTTCACACAATGGGCCACATTATGATTCAGGTGAGATTCAGAAGACCGAACTGGCGCATAAAAATAATGCCGGCATGCAGGGTTTTGCTTTTAATACTCGCAGAGATAAATTTAAGGATGTACGTGTAAGACGGGCACTGAGCCTGGCTTTTGATTTTGAATGGGCCAATGACAAGTTATTCTATAATCAATATGTTCGTGCAGGGAGTTATTTCAGTAACAGTGAGCTGGCCGCGCAGGGACTACCTGAAGGAAAAGAAAGGGCACTGCTGGAAAAATACCGTGACCAGTTACCGGATGAAATATTTACTCGCTACTGGCAGCCAGCCACGACGAAAGCACCGAGCAGTCTGCGAAAAAACCTGATCCAGGCGCGAGACCTGCTGGCAGAAGCAGGCTGGACGGTACAGGACGGCGTGCTTGAAAATGCCAGGGGCGAGCCCTTTCTTCTGGATATCCTTCTGGTACAGAATGGCTTTGACCGGATTATCGCTCCCTATGCGCATAATCTTAAAAAACTGGGTATCGAGACAAGCTATCGTAAAGTTGATACCTCACTATATAAACGCAGGTTAGATACCTTTGATTTTGATATGGTAGTCACCAGTTTTTCATCTTCGGTATCCCCCGGCAACGAGCTGATGAATATGTTTCACTCCAGTTCAGCTGATATCAAGGGGTCGAATAATTTACCCGGCATAAAAAATCCGGTTGTTGATGCACTGGTGCTGGCGATCATCCAGGCCAAAGATCGTGAAGCGGTCGTTACCGCTGCACGTGCGCTGGATCGCGTACTGGTCTTCGGTGAATATCTGGTACCGAACTGGTATATCAATGTGCATCGTATCGCCTACTGGAACAAATTTGGTATACCGGAAACAAAACCACTATATTATGACCCGATAACATGGTTGTTAAAGGCATGGTGGGTGGATCAAGAACGGTGAGCGAGAGAAGTAAAAAACAAGAGAAGTAAAAAATGTTTTCTTATATC